>JAPOKD010000609.1 GCA_029977825.1 Planctomycetota bacterium
GGAGACACCGCCAGTGGGAGCACGGTGTGCAAACGGGGGATCCCAAGGCATACCCGTCTGCTGATAGAAAATTCTCGCCGGTATTTGTGGACACTGCTTGACTGGATAAACGATGGTCAGCAGCGGGTGGTCAGCGGGAATCGGGCGGACCGTCCAGTCCGGTCGCAAAGTTCCGATATTCTGCATGAAGCTGGCCCACTCTGCTTGCCCCCAAAAGTCATCCACCCACAAAAAACCGCCACGCTGCAGGTACTTTTCCAGACCTTTACGCTCAGCTTTTGACAACCGTTGCCAACCGATGTCACTCATGAAAATGAATGGATGATCAAGAAGCCTGTCATCAGTCAAACGCAGCACGATGGGATCAGGACTAATCTTCATCGATGTCAATTCGTTCAATCGAAAAATGAGATTTTTTTCAGCCCGCGGATAATCAGTTTCCCAACGCTGCCAATCGCGTCCTTCATATCGATACCATGATTCGTTGTAGCCACCGGTGCTGTCGTACCGAATGCGCACAAAGGTAAAAGCATCGGGATCCTGGGAGGCAACAACCGCGGTGGTATCGGTGTCGGCGTTCAAATATCCTGCCGCACCGGCACTCGCCAGCAATAGCGCGCCCCACAGCCACGACATGCCACCTCTCAGCCGACAATGAGGTGCAACGTGGTGGTAGAGAAAGCAAAGCATGGCATGTCGCTGGCGACGGGGCAGTAACACGAAACAAAACACTGGAACGCATACAACCACTGTATGCCTGCCGGATCGCAGTTCATCAGCGACACCGGTTTTCAGCAGAAGACACGGATGCAAGGAACTCAGTCGATGTGCAGTAACGATTGCGCGAACAAATGGCCGCAGTGCACTATTTCAGACCGGCAACCTGCATTTCGACAACAAAGACAGAGTCTTTTGCAGTGATAAACAGGTGCTTCCGCTGGGGCCCCGCAAAGGTGACATTCGCGGTCCACCCTTTTGGAACGGCGATGTTTTCCAGTTTCTTTCCATCGCGATTGAAAATTGTTACCCCTTGGCCAGTTAAATAGATGTTTCTCCGCTCATCGATAGTCATCCCATCGCTTCCCATCGAGCAAAACAACTCCCGGTCGGTGAGCTGCCCGGAATCATCTATCCGATAGCGATACGTTTTACCGTCCCCGATGTCAGCGACGTAGAGTTGACGGTTCTTTGCATCACCAATAATTCCATTGGGTTGTTTAAAATCGCTGACAACTTTTGATACTTTACCGTCCGGAGAAACCCGGTAAACACCACGCGGATTATCGGCGGGGATCACCTGATTCCAATAAGGTCGTTTATAGAGGGGGTCAGTAAAATAAATGGCTCCGTCACGATCGACCCAACAATCGTTTGGTCCTGAGAATCTTCGCTCGTCGATTTTCGCTGCAAGAACTCGGTGTGTTTGATCTCGAATGTCAATCTGCCAAAGTTCGTTATTGGCATCAGCACAAGCGATCAATCTGTTGGGAGCAATGAAGAACAGTCCATTGGCTCGCCCACAAGGCTTCAGCCAGTCAGCCAATTTTCCTGTGGCAAAGTCATAGCGAACAATTCGGTCATTGGGTTGGTCCGTAAAGTAAACGTTCCCCGAAGCGTCGGCTGTGGGCCCCTCAGTGAACGAGTAGTCATCACCCACTAATTTCAATATCCCCTGTGTCAACGTCGGGGTAGGGGGTGGCCCCTCAGGCTGGACAGCGTAACTGCAAGTCCGCGACGCAAGCCCGAACGCTACGAACACAAGGTTGAAACTGATAAAACTCGCAAGGCGTTGAGATGGCATGCCAAATTCTGGGGAACGAGGAAGACGAAAGCCAAATGCGGTAAACTCTGCCGGGAAACGCCCAGCACCGGCTTTCGGGGCGATCTGATTCGCGTTCTCAGCAGACAACAGTCTACTGAAATGCAGTGTAGAGCATGCGTGTCATTCAGGACGCTGCACCAAGACGGGGAAGAAAAACGTGACACGGGGTAAAATCTGCGGCAGGATTGGCCGGGAGTGTTTTTCCCGCCTTTTCTGAGTCGAAACGGGCGTTAGACTGGGAGCCACAGGAAAACCATGAAGCAAATCGTCACAGTCATCCGCCCGCACCTAGCCGAGGAAGTTCTGACCAGTCTGCGTCGGGCTCCGATCGAGGCGTTGAGCGTAACCGAAGTCAAAGGCTACGGGCGTCAAAAAAGCTATCTCGATGAGTATCAAGAAACGGAATACTCGCAGGCCTTTGTGCCCAAGGTAGAAATCACGCTGTGGGTTGATGATTCTCGCTGTGAAGAAGTGCTGGAAAAGATTGTGGCAGTTGCCCGTTGCGGACGTATTGGGGATGGTAAAATTCTGGTGATGCCGGTCAGTGAATTCCTGTAGCCCCAGCAGTAATTGCGGGCACTTGATCGCATCCATGAGAAACTTGCCTTTACGGCCACGCATACTGTCGTGATCGAGTTCGGCATTCAAATCAATGATCCCTTTTTTATTTGGAACGATCAAAAGACAACAGCTGTGACCGTGAAGCAGCTCATGCAACTCGTCGAGTCCAAGGGAACCTGACTGAAAATCAAATGGATTGGCCACCTCTTCCTGACTACGGTTGTATTCCTCGTTGGCCCCAGGATGGCCAGAGTTTCATCCATCCAGATGATGTTCCAATCGCGACGCGTTGCTTTCCGAGTGAGCGTGTGTTTCGACGCGATCGATTTGACGGAGTGTACTATCACTACAGCTATGGATCGCTCAGGTTTCGCTTGAGACCCAGCATGTGGCTAAAAGTGATTCCTGAAGGAATTGATATCGGAGACCGAGTCGAAACCGTCGGTGCTTCTTTGGAACGGGAACTCTTCGTCGCTCAGGTTTGGGGCATGTACTTCGTACAAAGAAAGGGTTGCATCCTTTATCGATTGCGGCGTGGTGATACCCATGTACCCCGTCTCTACACCGCCAAGAATTTGCGTCTTCTTAAAGACAAACAAAAGGTGCGACCTGGCGACACCGTCCATCCGACCCCCAAGTGGAGTGGCGATGGAGACTTGCTTGAAGACATTGAGCTTTAACGCGCTGCAATCAAAAATGATCTTGGCTGCAGGCACTCCCTTTCATCAATGGCTTCCCATGCCTGCCGACTTGCGATTCCACATCAATGGTGAGATTGTGTTGGCCACTGCACACACGGCCTGCCATGCCTCTCTATTGTTCGAGCTGGCAGGATTCGAGTGAAGCCATTTTCCTCCGGATCGCTGGCATAGTGATAGCAGTAGGACTTGCAGGAGATTGCCGCATCGGAACCATGGTTGGCCGCACTCTGTTCACCAAGGTCCCGGGTCGTGACGAAGACACGGTGATACAAGTCCGGAACCCCAGGCTGATTCGCGCCTTCGATCGCATCCAAAACCTCCAAGACTCGCTGCATCTGATCAGGACGAAAATCCCATTTTTCTCCCACAACGTCATCGGTTCCACTGGTCATCGCCGGATAATCATGGCGATCAAACAACGTGCCAAGAGTAAAAACAACGGACACCCTCAGAGGATCGAAGGGCCACATCGCACCGCGACACTGGCCCCGTTTTAATGTTCCATAGACAAAAACAGAGGAAATCTCACCAATCTCGATTTCAGAAGCGCCAAAATTCATATCACAACCTGCAAGCACAAGTAGTTCATCAGGTTACCGAACAGCCAGCCCATTCAGATGCAGCAGATGCACCACAACAAGCTGGCAAAAGACTGAAGTCCCCGCAAAATGCCGTTTTAGTTCCCGCAAGATGCGGTCGTCCGAGCCAAAACTGAAGGCCCGATCCATCACTTTGTCGGGGGACTCGCGGTGCAACAAGACCTGTTCTGGCCTGAACACGTGCTTACGAACCGCAAAAAATCAAATTCATCGCCGAAACGACGTTTCCAACAGCAGGCGCGTCCTTCCCAACAAGCACGCCGTCCATCATTATCTTTCTACACCCTGATGCATCAATCCACCGAACAGACCCATGCCAATCGATCCTGATTTTGCCGCAGCGCTCGAAAACCACTCCATGGAGATCGACGACACAATCGCCGAGCGACTGGAGAGTTATGCTCGCATCCTATGGAAATGGAACGAGCAACTGAATCTGACGCGTCA
>JAPOKD010000002.1 GCA_029977825.1 Planctomycetota bacterium
CAAGCCGGCGCCAGCGACATTTGCATCATCAACCGAAGTTACGATCGCGCCGTGGCACTGGCGAATACATTCAGTGCGGAGTCTGCACTATGGGATGATCTTCAGGAGCAGATTGTGAGTGCGGATTTATTGATCGGCACACCCTCAGCGACTGAACCCATCTTGGACGAAGCAACATTCCAGCCGTTGCATGCCAAACGCAAGAACCGGCTGCTATTGATTCTTGACTTGGCGGTACCCCGCGATTTTGAACCATCGATAGGTGAGTTATCGAATGTCTATTTATATGGGATCGATGATTTACAATCAGCCTGCGATCGCAATCGGCGCGAACGGCAAAAGGAGTGGCCCAAAGCCAAGCAGGTGATTTCAGAAGAGACGCAGCGATTCATGCAGGCGTTCAATCACAAAGCAACCGGTCCTGTCATCCAGCGTCTACGAGAGCAAGCCCAGGATCTGAAAAAAGACGAACTGGATCGGTTGATCAACAAACTCCGGTTGGAAGAACTTGATCCATCAGTTCAAAAAGAGATCGAGAAGTCCTTTGACCGGCTGATCAATAAACTGCTGCATCCTCCACTGGCATCTCTACGTGATGACGCAGCAGAGGGTCACCGTCGCGGTTTGCTTGAAGCACTGCGACATCTTTTCAACTTGGGCGAATGACGCGTCTGACGACTGCTGCGGCCGCCTCAAGATCCCGTCCCTGCAAGCCCGGTAAAACACTGGGCAAGAAGACGCGAGAA
The DNA here is from genome assembly GCA_029977825.1 of Planctomycetota bacterium. Taxonomy (GTDB): domain Bacteria; phylum Planctomycetota; class Planctomycetia; order Pirellulales; family Pirellulaceae; genus Rubripirellula. The sequence goes on from JAPOKD010000002.1 coordinate 747, forward strand.
GCGGTGTTGGCATTGTCCTCTCAAAGAAATTGCGACTAGTGAAGAAGTGCCTGAGGATGATTACTCATTCCAGTCTTCGTCATCATCTTCCTGCTCTTCCCACTCTTCTTCTTCGTCATCGAACTCTTCATCGCCAACTTCATCGTCGACTTCTTCCCAGCCGCCATCATCATCATCGAGGTCGTCGTCAGTGGATTCATCATCGTCGAGGTCGTCTTCTAGATCATCGTCCTCATCGAGATCATCATCATCGGAATCCAAATCATCGTCGGACGTTTCATCAGCGTCTTCATCGTCCCAGTCCTGGTCATCCCAGTCATCATCGTCATCGTCATCGTCATCGTAATATCCGTTCTCCTCATCCTCGATGACGGCTTGAGCAGCATCGGTGGCCGAGGTGGGTTCAGGCCGCTCGGATGTTGTTGCCATTGGGGCAAGAGCGGCTTGATCAATCTCTGGAAGAGTTGGAACGACTGTGTTACTCACAACGAGGTCCTTCTTTGATGTCGATAATTCATCAGGGTTTGAATTTTCGGGGTCGGGATCATCTTGCAAAGCTTGCCACTGAATTGCTGGCAATGCATCGATATTCGATAGTCCGAATAGTTGTAAAAAACGTTTGGTAGTTCCGTAAAGGTAGGGACGCCCTAACTCCTCGCTACGACCTACTATTCGAACTAAATCCTTCTCCATCGTTTGACGTAATAACTCACCACAACCGACCCCCCGAACCGCCTCGACATCGGCCCTCGATACAGGCTGACGATAGGCGACTACAGCAAGGGTTTCCATCATGGGTGTCGATAATCGTACAGGGGCTGGCAAGTGCCCCAATCGTGCGAGCCATGGTGACAGTGCCGACCTTGTCATCAGCCGGTATCCACCAGCAACCTGCTCCACACGAATCGCCCGCCCGTACTCCTCAAAAGTTGTGTTCAACTGGCGAATCAGTGTACGAGCCTCAGTAGCGTCCGCCAAGTGAGCCATTTGACATAGTTTTCGTAGGCTTAGAGGTGTTTTTGCCAACAGCAAGACAGCCTCCAGCCTCATCCGCGAAACCCTTGGGTCGCTCGCTTCCTGAGGTTGCTGGGACTGACCTGACCGAAAATCGGTCGGATTTACCGTTTGGGTTACTCTATAAGGCCTCCACGGCAAGATTCTCCCAGCAGCGGCGGAAATCGAGCCTGCAGGCCTTGGCGATGCAATCGAGTTGCATGATTCACCAGACTTCCAGCAAACAGTAGGGGTTCGCGAACGCATCATTGCTTACAGTAGACTGACGAGTACTTACTCCATTCACTACCCGAACATGCCCCAACAAAGCTCCTGTGTCCACCTCGGTTTCAACATCTGCTCAATCTGGAAAGTCATCGGCGAAGAGAAATCGCTCAATTCGAGTCTGGGTCTCCGTCTCGGCAGCGATCATTATTTGCGTTGTTCTGGGGCTTCTGATCCGGACTCAAGGTTTTGTCAGGGGCAGCGAATTCGCGCCAACGCACTTCGTCCAAAGAAGTTTCAGTTTCTACGAAATTCCATTTTTCCACTGGCAAATCACGCCAATTCGTCGAAGTGATGACACCCCGCCTGCAGCCACCTATGTCAAAACCGCGCACCTTAAAAAATTGCCGTTGGCAAAGGCGAGTGTCTGGCATCTGGTTTCTTTATCCCGGGGAATCTCGGGAACAACCACTGCGGATGCGAATTTGCTCGTTGCGCAGCTGAAATTTAGCGAGAAAAGCGATCCCTACTGGGTCGATTGGAGCAAACAAAACCCAAAACAAGCCGCTATTCTTTGGCCAATCATCCAACGCTTGGCCGAGCGAGAACTTTATGTGTTCATACCGATGGTTTTCGCTACAGCTGATTCTCAGGACAGGAGCCCGGCGGAACTCCAAAAAATCCTCGACGAGCAACTGGCACAGGAGTATGTCAGCTTGATCAAGGACATGCGCGAAGCTGGAAATGTGACACTTGCAGCGACATTGCTGAGTGAAAGTTTGGCTGATTACCCGAATCATCCAGACCTTCAACGGCTCTCCATCAAGAAATGAGATGGAAAGTGCAACGGACACGCATGACATGAAAGGAAAAATGGCGTGACGAAGGTCTACCTCGACAATAACGCCACAACGGCAATCGATCCGCGCGTTGCCAACGTCATGTTGGATCAGTTTCTGGATGGTCCCAACAACGCTTCGAGTCAACACGCCTTCGGAAGACGTTCACGCGCACGTCTGGATGGTGCCATTGAGGCCATTGGTTCGTATTTGGGAACCCAACTGGATCAACCCGATGGAGCCAGATTGATCATTACCAGTGGTGGAACAGAATCGAACTATCAGGCGCTCACAGGGCTGACGGATCACGGAACGCTCGTTTTAAGCCGAATTGAACACCCCAGCGTGCTTGCGACCGCAAAATGGCTCGAACAGCAAGGACGCGTGATACGGTGGCTTGAGGTCGACCAGAATGGCCTGGTTCGGGTCGATCAACTGGAAACACTCATTTCATCGGATGGGCATGGCACCGCGTTGGTGTCACTCATGGCCGCCAATAACGAGACGGGAGTCATTCAGCCAATCAGCCAGGCTGCTGAAATCTGCCAGAAGAAGGGCATCCCACTTCACGTCGATGCGACGCAAACCGTCGGAAAATTGCCTCTGAATTTGAGTGATTCCGGTATCTCAGCGCTGACCTTTACCGCTCATAAATTTCACGGACCTGCCGGTGTTGGCGGCCTTTGGCTTGCACCAAACATCAAAGTGGAGCCCGTTTTTCACGGTGGCGAACAGCAACTGGAGACCCGACCGGGTACCGAACCTGTCGCATTGGTCATCGGAATGGCCGAAGCTTTGAAATTGGCGGTCAATGAAATGGCGTCTACGACCGAACACTGTGAAACGCTGCGTGATCGTCTCGAAAATGGCCTGATTGAACGCCATTCCGACTTGGTCGTACAAGGCAATGTTCATGATCGTCTGCCGGGGACCAGTGCTATTTCGTTCCTGGAAACGGATCGTCAATCGATGCTGATGGCACTCGATATGGTGGGCATTGCCTGCAGCAGCGGATCAGCTTGCAGCAGCGGCAGCAGTCCTCCCAGTCACGTCCTGACGGCCATGAAACGTCCAGAAAGTGAAATTGAGTCGACTCTTCGCTTTGGTGTCTCAAAGTTTTCCACTATTGAAGAAATTGATAAAGCAATCGACTCTATATCCAATGTATACAACAGGTTAAGAAATAAAACTTGTGTGGATAACTAGCATTATTTTGCTCGCTTTTCGCTCGCCGGCTCTTAGAATGGCATGATCTCCTTCGGAAGGCGATCCTCACTACCCGACTTCGAATGCCATTCATGTCGACAGCTACACGCCCTGCTAATCAGGTTCACTCCTTTCCTCTCGAGCGTCCAATCGCGCGAGTACGGAAGCGAGCTGCGCAGATCCAGGGAGGTAGCTTGCCATATTTCATTGCCGGTGAAGAAAATCGGATGGTGCACTTCGTTGCCTCCTCGGAAACCTCAATCTTTGATTTGGGGAATCCATTGCTGCTTATCGGCCCTAGTGGCAGCGGGAAAACCGCGATTGCTCTGCATCTTGCAGCCAGAGAGTCAAGTCGATCTCAAACGGGTGAACCCATGCCGGTTCTCTACTACCCCGCAATAGACTTTGCCAGACTCTACGCAGAAGCGGTCGGCGCTGATGATCTTCCGCCCCTCCGTCAGGAAATCAATGACGCCCCAATTCTTGTCATCGATGATCTCCATCTGATAAATGACAAGTCAGCCGCTCAAGATGAGTTGGCCGCAAGAATCGAAGAACGTGTAACTCGAGGCTTGCCAACATTGTTGACGTGCAAACGCCTCCCCTCGGACATCAGAGGCATGCGTTCACTCCTCGTCAGCCGAGTCCTACCGGGCCTGACGATTCCCCTGGACATGCCTGCCGCTGCTGCCAGAGCTCAGTTACTCAGAGAGTTAGCTGTTCACCTTGATTTGGATATTGATGAGAAACTGTTCGATTTGCTTGATCGTAGACTGGAACCCCGCTTGCCAACCCGCGCTCTCGAAGCAGCTCTGAAACAGGTTTCGCTTTGGTGTCGCATGCATGACGCTGTCCCAAGCGAAGACGCAATCATCTCGGCCGTAGCCGTGGTGGGCGAGCGTGAGGAGGTGTCGTTGGCGGCAATCGGTACAGCAGTAGCCCGCTATTTTAAGCTAAAAGTCGCTGATCTTCGCAGCAGTTCCCGTAAACAGAATCTGGTCCGGGCTCGATCGCTCGCAATGTTCATTGCGAGACAGTTAACATCCAAAAGCATGCAGCAAATTGGTGAATACTTTGGTGGTCGTGACCACACCACCGTTCTACATGCGATTCGTAAAACGGAATTGCTACTCGATTCTGACTCGGAACTGCAGCGTGCTGCTGAAGAAGTGCGGGAAAAATTCAGTGATGTCGAAGTTTTTGAACGGTGAATAACACGTTACTCCTCTGTCAGATCGACGTCCACTTTCGGAACTTTGATAGCATGAATCGATCATTCGCATGTTCAAAGCTGTTCAAAAGAGCCGCTGTCTGCGACATAAACCCAACAGTACCCTAACCTGTTTTCCACAGCCATTGAAGTTTCATAAACCTATATACAGCTTAACCTTAGCTAAACTCAAGAGTTTCTCTCAACACTTCATTGCTGCGTATTACGATGAAGACGATAGATAAAATTAACTTATAGGGAAGAGCAAGATCTGGTCAGGTCAGTCAGGAACTTGACTTGGCCCCATGCACGAGAAGCATCAACTGGGTACAACATGCAAACCTGTTTGATAGAGAACGTCCACGGTATCGGTTTGCATTTCCATGAAGATCACCTGCCAACGAGAATCACTGACCAACGCGTTTGCACTCGCGGCCAGCATTGCACCAGCACGATCGCCGAAAGAGATCCTGCAGAATGTGAAAGTCACCGCTGCTGGTGGCAAGATCACCTTGACCGCGACTGATATGGAAGTCGGGATTCGATTGGACTTGGAAGAAGGCGTCACAGTCGAAACGGAAGGCACTGCTTTGCTTCCCGTTCAGCGGACAATGGCCATCTTGCGAGAGAACAATGATGAGGTTCTGGAATTTGAAACTGATGAATCAGGGATTCGTGTCAAAGGGAAACGGAGCAAGTTCAAACTGCCTGGGAACAATCCTGACGAGTTCCCTGCTGTCGCTGGCTTTGACGAGGACAAGTATCACGTTCTTCCCACGCGATTGTTCCGAGAGATGGTGAAACGTACGGTATTTGCAACTGATTCGGATAGCAGCCGGTTCGCACTGGGTGGCGTTCTTCTTGAAATGGAAGAAGAACGGGTCACAGCTGTTGGAACAGATGGACGACGATTGGCCCGTATGGAAGGAACTGGCGAGTCAGTTGGAGGTCATCAGACGACAGGGGCCAGCACAATCGTACCCACTCGTGCGATTCAGTTGATCGAGCGGGCTTTGAACGACAAGGAAGAGACAGTCGATGTAGCAGCGAGAAATAATGATTTGATGGTTCGTACGCCTCAAGCCGTTATTTATTCACGATTGGTAGAGGGGCGTTACCCCAATTGGCGGCAGGTGTTTCCTGCCAGGGAAAATGCAGTTCAGTTGGACGTGACGGTAGGACCGCTTTTTGCAGCGTTACGACAGGCAGCGATTGTGACGGATCACGAGAGTCGTGGAATTGATTTCACCTTTGCGAATGGAACCTTGACCATGGAAGCCAGCACAGCGGAAATTGGTGAGTCGCAGATTGAAATTCCCATTGCTTACGAGGGTGAGTCGATCACGATGACAATGGATCACCGTTATCTGGCTGATTTCTGCAAAGTTCTCGATAACGAAGTGAGTTTCATCATGGAGATCGAATCGGGTGCCGCTCCAGCCCTGCTGACGACTGATGATGGTTATGGTTACGTCATCATGCCGATGGCAAGGGACCGCTAGGTCGGCCAGACAGCGGCTTGAAAGCCGATAAGGCTTCTGTGGTACTCACAAATGACAAAAGTGTTTGTCGGCTGAACTGACAGTCAGAGACGGTATCTAGCTTCCGTTTTTTGCCATGAACACAAAAAAAGCGGCGAATGGTAATTCGCCGCTTTAAAAATCTTTTGAGGTGATTCAGGAATCAGCTTTCCCCATCGGCTCCTGCCTCGTCGCCTTCAGCAACACCAGCACTAACTGGTTCGGCAGCATCGGCTAGGCCACGATTTTCACCATTGAATTCGAGTCGGATAATTTTGACTCGTTTTCCATCGGAGTCCAGCATTTTCCCGTCTTCGTTGGTGGTGACATCTTTGGTCTCGACCCGATCACCATCGGAGTTCTCCAGAACACCTGTCACGACAATGGTGTCTTTACCTTCGAAAGCACCACGCAACAGTTCCTCACTGAGAGGATCTTCGATTCGTTGTTCCAACGCTCTGCGCAGTGGGCGAGCACCATAATCGAGATTGCTACCCTTGGTGACCAGGAACTCTTTCGCTTCATCAGTCAATTCGATTGAAAGTCCGCGATCCAGTAAACGTTCACGAACTTTTGCAAGCTCGTAGTCAATGACGTTCTTGAGGTCATCCTTGGTGAGATGTCGGAAGATGATGGTGTCATCAAGTCGGTTGAGGAATTCCGGACGGAATACTCGTTCGATCTGGTCCATCACCCGCTGTTTCATGGAATCGTAGCTGGCATCCCCATCCGGCTTTTGAAAGCCAAAGGCGGATTCATTCTTGATCGCTTCAGCACCAGCATTGGTGGTCATGATCAGGATCGTATTACGGAAATCAACGTTTCGGCCGAAGGAATCAGTCAGTCGTCCTTCTTCCATCACTTGCAACATCATGTTGAAGACATCGGGATGTGCTTTCTCGATCTCATCGAACAGGACAACAGCGTAGGGACGTCGTCGGATTTTTTCAGTCAGTTGGCCACCTTCTTCGTAACCGACGAATCCGGGAGGTGCCCCAATCAGACGGCTGACATTGTGTTTCTCCATGTACTCACTCATGTCAATGTGAACGAGTGCTTCGGAGTCACCGAACATGTATTCAGCGAGTGCTTTGGCTAACAGGGTTTTACCAACACCGGTAGGACCGGCAAAAATAAATGATCCAGTAGGCCTTCGGGGATCCTTCAACCCACTTCGGCTCCGTCGAACAGCTTTTGAAACAGCTGTAACAGCAGCGTCTTGACTGACAACACGTTTGTGAAGTTCTTCTTCCATTTGCATCAAACGCAGGCTGTCTTCGGTAGACAATCGCGTCAATGGAATACCAGTCATTTTACTGACAACTTCAGCGATGATTTCCTCATCTACAACACCGTCGGTCTGTTGGCTTTTATCTCGCCATTCCTGCGTGATCTGATCCTTTTTCTTCCGCAGTTTTTCGGCCTGATCTCTGAGATTTGCTGCTTTCTCAAAGTCCTGGTTTGCGACCGCGTCCTCTTTTTCCTTGTTCAGTTTCTCGACTTCTTCGTCGATTTCCTTCAAATCTGGTGGGCGGGTCATGGTTCGCAAGCGGACCCTTGCACCAGCCTCATCGATCACGTCAATGGCCTTATCAGGAAGGCATCTGGCTGTGATATACCTTTCGCTCATTTCGACAGCGGCAACAACGGCATCGTCGGTGAACTGGACACGATGATGTTCTTCGTATCGTCCGCGGAGACCTTTAAGAATTTCAATGGTCTCGTCTTTTGCGGTCGGCTCTACAATGATCTCCTGAAAACGACGAGCGAGCGCGTTGTCTTTCTCGATGTATTTCCGATATTCGTCGAGCGTGGTAGCACCAATGCACTGAATTTCACCCCGAGCAAGTGCTGGCTTCAGTACGTTGGCAGCATCAATCGCACCTTCTGCTCCACCAGCTCCCACAAGCGTATGAAGTTCATCGATGAACAGAATAGTGTTCTTCACACGTCGAACTTCGGTCATCACCGCTTTGATACGTTCTTCGAATTGGCCTCGGTACTTCGTTCCAGCAACCATCATTGCCAGGTCGAGTACAACGATTCGCTTCTCGGCCAGAATCTCCGGTACCTCGCCCTCGATGACTCGCTGTGCGAAGCCTTCCACAATCGCTGTCTTACCCACGCCTGCTTCTCCGAGCAGAACAGGATTATTCTTTGTCCGTCGACACAGGATTTGAATGGCTCGCTCAATCTCCCGAGCACGACCAATGACGGGATCCAATTCTCCCTTTTTCGCCAGTTCTGTCAGATCCCGGCCAAAGCTGTCCAAAGCAGGAGTCTTGCTCTTGCCGCTCTTCCCAGAACTGGTCGGGCTCTCACTCTCACCGCCACGTCCACCGCGTTCACCTACCTCAGCACCTTCAAGACCGTGTCCGAGCAGGTTCAAGACTTCTTCGCGAACGTCTTCCAGCTTCAAACCCAGATTCATCAACACTTGTGCGGCAACGCCCTCCTGCTCTCTCAGCAAACCAAGCAGAATGTGCTCCGTCCCGACATAACTGTGGTTCAGGTTGCGGGCTTCCTCCATCGAATATTCGATGACCTTCTTTGCCCGAGGAGTTTGTGGCAGCTTTCCCACGGTGACCATTTCTGGTCCGCTTTGAACCAGTTTCTCGACTTCCAGGCGTATCTTGCGAAGATCGACCTCAAGGTTCTTCAGCACGTTTGCAGCAACTCCACTTCCTTCCTTGACCAAGCCAAGCAGGATGTGCTCTGTGCCGATGTACTCGTGGTTGAAACGCTGAGCCTCCTGATTAGCCAGTTGCATAACCTTTCGGGCTCGGTCAGTAAATCTTTCGTACATATGTTGTCTCTATTACCCTTGTCTTATCCGACTCTGACAGGAGCGGGTGACTCCGCGGCAGGTCGATCGTCTGTACCCCACAAACCAGTGTCTCAGAGGACCAACTGATTGAATCAATCAGCTTTGCGATGAAAATCAGGGGTGGGTGCTGTCAAATTGGCGAATTTCTTGTTTCTGAACCATCTAGTAGCAAACCGTACGCCACTTCTCTGTCTTACGGGGTCCTGTTTTTCCTCAGGATCCGTGGCAGCCATGACAGTGGTGTTCGGGCCAGCTTAGCGTGATTCTATCGGTTACGGTAAAAAGCGGGGATAGGAGCTTTCCGGTGCGATTTCCCGAAAAGTCCCATTCTGGGTCGAAAATCAAACTTTTTTGCGTCCGGAGCATTGTTTTTCAGTGGCAAGCTCAAAAGATTCCCATCGGTGCCTCTGTCATTTAGGCAGCATCTTTTAGGCCGGACACGGGGTTTTTGTGTCCGTCGGTTCTAAATCGTTTCCAGCGTTGACGGCTCGAGTTAAACGCTTTGATTCGGTTTCTATTTCGAGCAACCAGGCGTCAGCCACTTCCAGTCGCGATATTTCTCTTAGCAGCAGTTCCGCCGCTTCTAAACGACCAGTGTGGCGGTAGACACCGGTCAAAAGAAGCAAAGCAGGCGGATCTCTTGGCTCTATTGCTAGCACATCGGTCAACAATCCTTCTGCTTCTTCCCACTGCCCGCTCAGATATGCAATCCTCGCATCAGGAAATCGATCCGGCTCCTGAGATGTTTCTCGTGGGTTAATCAGGCTTGGCAATTCACGAGCAGTGCGAATGATGTAAAAAAACAACGTGATGAGCCCACCCCAGAAGGCTAACGAGACCAAACCGCCATGAATCCATCCGGGATACAGGTATCTGGCGACCAGAATCAGGTTCACGACCAAGGTGAATGCGAGAGCAGTAGGGAGGGCGGATAACCGCCCACGCCACCAGAGTTCAGCCAGTCCGGGCCAAAAGCACGTTGCATAGTGTTTCGCTTCCATAAGTCATTCTTTACGCCCAGCACCGACTCAAAATCAAGGTGATTTGAGGATTTGCTCCGGTAACTCTTTTTCAAATCTTCCCGGCACAGCATGACTTGTGTTTGGTCAAACATTCCCGAATTCCCACACTGAGCGGTAAGCATTGAGTTTTTCGAAGTGTTCGAGCATATCGGCGTAAAATTGATGAGCAGCCAGAGTAGCGCTGTCGCCAATGACAATCAGCTTTCGCCTGGCGCGTGTGAGCGCGACATTGGTTCTTCTTGTGTCTGCTAGAAATCCGATTTCACGGCGGTCATTGCTTCGGACCATTGTGACAATGATGACCTCTTTTTCCCGTCCCTGAAAACCATCGACCGTGTCGATTTCCAGACCGATCACATTCAGTTTGCCCCGCAGCAATCGGACTTGGGCAGCGTATGGCGCAATGATTCCCATTTCCTCCGGTGAGACGCCTGCTTCAATCAGATCTCCGATCAACTTTATAACCAGTTCAGCTTCTTTCGGATTTAGCTTACTCTCACCATCGGGTTCGAGCTGTTCTTCATATTCAGCACCTGCCGTATCAATGAATTCGACTGGTGAGGTCGTTATCGGGACTTCAATCACATCAGGCAGGTCACAGAGCCGATGTTGTCGGACCGATACATCGGCAATCAGTTTGCCGTCATAAAAAGTATCGGAAGAAAACTGCATGATCGATTCATGCATTCGGTATTGAACTGTCAGTTGTCGATACATGGATTCACCATCGCGTTCGATCAAGCGTTGCATCAGGGAATCCTTCATTCCCCGCCCCGCTGCCTGATCACTTAATACGGTAGGTGGTAACTGGCAGTGGTCACCGGCAAGAATCAATTTTTCAGCACGAAGAACGGCTTGCCAGACACTTGGTACCGTGCATTGGCAAGCTTCATCAATCACCACCAAATCGAAGGATCGCTTATTCAGAAGATCATCGTCGATGGTTGTGGTTGTGCAAACAACGTCTGCAGAATCAATCACGCTCTGGATCACAGATTTTTCCAGCGAGCGTATCTGCCCTCGCAGTTTCCCGGCCTCCGCAAATAATTCGCGTCTTCGACGATGTCCATCACGGGACCGGAAACCTTTTTCCGCGATCCGTATCAAATCCTCCACTTCGCGTCGCATGTCCCGGACAACTTCGGTTGACGGGTCGTTGTCCACCAGTTCATCCAAGGTGTGTCCCCTTAGAGACTCAAAGACACGTGCTGGATGTCCAACCCTGACAACGGCTGGCATCAACGTAACCAACTTTTCCAGCAGGTTGTCGACAGCGGTGTTACTTGGTGCACAGGCTAGAACCTTATTCCCACTTTGAACGGCCTGATAGATCAATTCAGCCAGAGTTGTTGTTTTTCCCGTTCCTGGTGGTCCATGGATGATGGCAATATCTTTCGCTGCAAGCCCAAAGTTAACAGCATCCACCTGTGGCGGGTTAAGCGTTGTCAGGCAGTTGGTAACGGGATTGCTTTCAGCAAATCGTGATTCCCTTTTCCCCAGCAGAACATCCCTCAGCTTGGCGGGCCGGCCAGTTGCCAGACGAGCATTAGCCATCGCTGCTGATTGTCTTCTTCTTGTGGTTTCATCGGGTGATAGATCGATCCGATATCGCTTGCCTTCGGGCCATGTATCAGTAGCCACCTGAATGGTGTGGTGTTTTCGGCGACTGACGACACCAGCCACACCTTTGTCATTGGGATTTTCGTTATCTGAAACAACGACCGGAGAGCCAACCTTCAGGCGGTTCATGGGTAGAGCTTGATCTCCCGGCTTATTGAAATCGAGTAACAAACGACCCGCCAGGCCAGTTTGATGATCCAGCATTTGGAGTCCGATGATCGTTTCCCCGGTCTTTTCAACATGTATCTGGGATCGAATCTTTCGTCTGCGAGCCATGCGTTCCCGCTCTGCTTCGCCCTCCAGCTCCAGCCAGTATTCAAGTTCATCGAAGTAACGATCAAGGTCAGGGTTTTGATCGAGCGGATAATGAGACATGCAAAGAAAACCTGATTCTGGTAACGATAACGAAGCGCAGAGATGATAATGGCAAGCACTGAAGGAATCGAACGGCGTACGAATATGTTGAAAACAATATTAATTTGGACTGCAATAAGCAGCGGTGTGACTGCAGGACTGTATGTTTGGGATAAGAGAATGGCTTTTCAGGATCGGAGGCGTATCTCTGAACGGACCTTGCTTTTGTGGTGTCTGTTAGGTGGTTGGCCCGGAGGCTGGGTCACTGGACGTAGAATTCGTCACAAGACCCGTAAGCAGTCTTATCGCATCAGGTTTCTGGTGTGCGTCGTGATCAACATGTTAGCTTGGGGTGGAATTTTGTGGCTGGGAAATTGGTTGGCAGGAACATAGCAGATGGAATTTGTGGAAATCGAGTGGAATAGCAAGCTTTACACACTCGAAATTGAACTGCGCGATCGTTTGCTGCGAGCACCTCTGGGTCTGACATTTTCTTCAGAGGAATTAGAAGCAGAGTCCACCGAATTACATTTCGCTCTGGTGGATCAGGATCAGGTCCGAGCTTGCGCCGTCATTGTTCCTCTGTCTCGCAATCTCGCCAAGCTTCGGCAGATGGCTGTTCACGAAGACTATCAGCGACAGGGTTTGGGTTCCATGCTCATACACAGCATCGAATCAGTACTAAAGCAGCGCGGATTTCAAAAGATCGAACTGAATGCCCGGGAGGAGGCTGTTACTTTCTATGAACGCTTGGGATACCACGCAGCGGGCGACCGTTTTATGGAAGTGGGTATTGGTCATTGGAAGATGCATCGCCAGTTAGGCTAGCCAGCTGTTCCGTTGCACTGAAGTGGACCATTGGCGTTTGGTAATACACTGCCCGATGCAATTGACGGATCATCAAGATTCGTGGTCAAGGATCCACTGCTCGACATCCGGAGTCACTGGCAGATCTTCCAGACGGGTGTCCCCCAGTTCGTCATCAAGAATTTTCAGCAGGATATCGCGTAGGATGGGATTATTGATGGTCGCAGGGTCCGAATCACGTATTGGTCGGGCGATGTACTCAGCGAAAGCAAATTCTCCATCGGCCATCAAATCGCGGGCAAGAGACATTCGTCTTTGAAGCTCTGAGCTTCGTTCAGACTTTGTCCGGTAGGTATTCTCAATGTGCCTTACCGCATCAAGAAATCTTTGTGAGTCTACCGGCTGATGTGATTGCGTTTTGACGTAGCGAAAGCTCCCTCCACTGAGTTTTGCGATCTGTTCCATTGAATCTTTGGTGAATGGATTCTCGAAAGCGATACTGTGTATGGGAATTGATGACATGTGGGCGGCGATTCCATCCGCGACACTCTGGTGTGACCGTTCTCCGTTGGGTAATAGCCAGCCGGTTTCGAGGGATGGCGTGTTGGGGTGATTGAATTGACCATCTGACAACAAGAAGATCGCATCGGGCTGCATTGCTTTAGCCAGTGATAAGGCATCCCTTGGATCTGTTCCAGAACTCAGTGTGGTATTGTTGAGCCAACGAGCCAGATCTTTGTCGTGGTTGTTTTCAGCCTTTATCCAGACAGGTGGTCTTTCGAAACCCTTCATTTGAGTGCGCCACGAAAAAAGAAGAACCACGTAACTCTGTTCCGAAGTCAGATTCGATACTGATCGGAGCAATTCGTTTTTGGCACGTCGATATCGTTCCATATTTCGAGCATCCATACTCAATGAAATATCGACGACGTAAACAAACTTGCTACCTACTGCTTCCGCCCCAAAAAAATTTACGATTGGATTCGATTCCCGATTGTCCTCCGGCAGCTCCTGTTCCTCCATATTTTCTGCGACTTCTACCACGCTGTCTGACAGGGCTTCCAGGAGCAGATCGGAGATTGTCGAATCAGTTGATCTCGCGGGTTCTTCCCCATCGATTACAACCGGGTCTACTGGTTGAACAGTTTGCGGCAGTTTAAGGGACACAGTGCTACTTGGTGCACTGAGTGAAGCTGTCAGGCGAATGGAGGCCCGAGGTTGTACTTCAAAAACAAGAAACCACAAGATAACTGCAAGTACAGCATGAAGCATCAACGACATGACTGGCGGAAGCAGTCGAGCTTTCGATTGTTGATCGTCATTGTCCAAGTCTTCTAGGACCATGAGATGACCGTACTTTTCATTTTCCGTCGGGCGTGAAAACCACTTCTTCCAAATTATCGTAGCAGCTTTTCACATCTTTGCGGGGAGACTTTGACTGCTGTTCCCAGGGGTTGTGCAAACATGCTAATCCTCAATTCCTCAATCATCCACCGAAATTCGGACATGGCCTGATGATCCGGGGTTTGCTCTTTTTCGGGGATGAGCTGCAGCCAGCGTTGCTTGAGGTCGTTGATGGTCTCCGTGGCACTCAGGTCACGCGCTGCACCACCACTTTTCACCTTGTCGAGACGGTAGGAAATACCCTGCATGTATCTGGGGTAATGTTTCAGCCATTCCCATGGCGTACATGACAGAAATCGCGGGTGTATCAACCACTCTAGCTGTTGATTCGCATCGCTGCAGACGTTTGACATTCGATCACTTCCGCGCGACTGTTCCAAGTCGCGGCGGACAATGAACGCATGCTCTGCAAAACTGCCCAGCCAAACAGCAACGTCCTGAGTAGCAATTGCTATACGTTGTCCCCGGTCCTGCCGACGTGAATTGAACTCATCACGTGTGCGCACCACTGGCAGTTTTTCCACGAAGGCGAGTCTAGCCAGCAGATCAACGAGAGAACTTTCAAGATCATCGGCTTTGATCAGTCCTGAAAGTTTGACTTTGATCGCCTGTAAATCAGGCAACCAGCGAACCTGGTTGCGCAGCTCTTTGCGTTCCTGTATGGCATAGAGTTTTGTAACACCGTTCAAGATCGCTACTTCGGCAGTTGCCTGATCAGGAAACAAGTCAGTTACTACGCCGTTTTCCTGAATTTGTAATCCGGGGTATTGTGCTACTTGAACACCTCCCCGCATCCGAATCACTTCAACTGGCAGCATTTCTATTTCAAAATCAGTTAGTGATGTGCGGGCCCACGATTCATCTGCTGGATCAGACTGCGCCTCAGATGATGATGATTGGGGATGATCAAATTGCTGTTGCAACTCGGTGACCTGCCGGCTCTCGGCAATCACGTCACCCGCATCATCAACAACCTGAACCAGCATGTTGAACTGTTGACCCATTTTTTCAGGTTGAAAATCTGTCGCTCGGATTGGCATGTCTGCATGTTCAGACATGGCGGCACAAACCGTTTCCATGAACGGTAATTTGCCGTAATGCGGCTCTAACTTTTCAGCGATCTTCTCTGCAACCTCCGCGGCCGGGACAAGATTCCGTCGAATGCGTTTGGGTAAGGATTTGATCATGTTGATCAATTTTGGCTGCAGCAGGCCCGGCACCAACCAACCAAGCCGATCATCACTTATCTGTGACAAGGCTGATTGGTGGACCGTCATACTGATTCCGTCTCTGTCAGAACCAGGCTCAAAGTGGTAATCGAGCGGGAGTTTTGAATTTCCCAACGTGAGCACGTCAGGGAATTCATTTTCGCCGGGAGATTCAAAGGCCAGATCCAGCACGTCATTTGGCCGCATGTAAAGCTCTGCGGATTCAGTGGATGCGGTTTGACGTTCCAACCATCCAGTAAGCCATTCAGAGTCGATCGGGCCTTTTGCCCATTTGGGAGTGGTAGTCTCGCGGTCAAGTTTTTCGAGTCGACCTCGATCACAAATATTTTCCGGTAATTGTGCCTGATAGAATCTGGCAATCTGATAGCTGTCAACAACCAGATCACGCCGTCGAGTTTTTGCAGCCAACTTCTCGATAGCATCGAGCATGGCTTGATTATGTCTGATGAATTTTGCCGTGGTTCGTAACTGTCTTTCAACAAGTCCGTGTTCGATCAACAGAGTGCGAGCTGTGACTGAATCCAGTGGGGGCAACGGAACACGGCGTCGAGTAACAATGGGCAGTCCGAACAGGAACAGGTTTTCGTAGCAGAACGCGCCCCCTGATTTCGAACTCCAATGTGGATCCTGATGAGAGCGTTTGAGGAGATGGCCAGCGACCTTTTCAATCCATGTGGGGTCGATGCGTGCGACAGTCCGGGCAAACTGCCGAGATGTTTCAACGAGCTCGCCAGCGATGACCCATTTCGGCTTGGTGTTGAATACACCACTCCCTGGCCAGAGAAAAAGTTTTAGACCGCCCGCACCGGTGTATTCATTTTTTTCACCAGCCATCGCGATTCCCGACAAGAGCCCAGTCATCAATGATTGGTGGATAGCAGCATAGCGATCATCATCGACGATTCGTGTTTTATCATCGCTATACTGAATGGCATTAATCGAACGTTTGCGGGTTTTCGGGCGGTGGGGTCCTGATGATGCAACCATCTCCCTGAGTTGTCGGTAAACGTCTGACCATTCGCGCATGCGATTGGGTGATAGAAACTGCTTCCGAAGAACGCGAGTTAGTTTGTTGCGACTGTGATCACTGCGGGCCTGTTGGTAATAACGCCATAGTCTCAGATAGGATAGAAAGTCACTTCGACTGTCCATGAATGCGGCGTGAGCCTCATCTGCTGCCTGTTTTTTCTCAGGGGGCCGATCACGCGGGTCCTGTATTTCAAGAGCGGCAGCAATAGGTAGGACCTCTGCTAGTACACCGTTTTCATCGGCAGCCAGAATCATTCGACCAACGCGTGGATCGACTGGAAATCGTCCCAGCTGCTGTCCGATGTCAGTGAGTTGCTGTTTTTCGTTGAGCGCCCCCAGTTCAAAAAGTGTGCGGATTCCTTCACGAATCGCTTCAGGCCGTGGAGGGTCAAGGAGGGGAAACTCCTCAAGTTTTCCCAGTTTCAAAACCTTGGTTTGCAACACGACTGAGGCAAGATTGGTGCGTCTGATCTCAGGCGTCGTGAACTCATCTCGTGTTTCGTAATCTTCCTTGGAATAGAGCCTGACGCAGACACCGGGGCCAATCCGGCCACATCGTCCCGATCGTTGGTCAGCGCTGGCTCTGCTGACCGGTTCGATGGGTAGCCGCTGCATTTTACTTCGCGAACTGTACCGACTGATGCGAGCCGTTCCCGAATCGATGACGTACCTGATTCCTGGAACCGTCAACGAACTTTCAGCAACATTGGTTGCGAAGATAATTCGACGCTTGCCACCCTGTGGGTGAAAAATTCGTTGCTGTTCAGATTGTGGCAGACGGGCATACAGGGGTAACAAGTCGATCTGCTTCTCCATTCCCATGCGGTGATAATGAGCGCCGACACGGTGGGAAACTTCCCGGATGTCACGTTCGGTGGGAAGAAAAACAAGCATATCGCCGGGTCCGCTCAGCCCAGCCTTTTCGATTCCCTTGATTACATGCAGGGAAAGATCAGGGGCGCGTGTTTCATCATCGATGAGGTCTTCCCATGGCAGGTACACCATTTCGACAGGAAATCCACGTCCTTCCACGTTGACAATGGGCGCAGGGCCCTGCTCGTCAGAGAAGTGTTCTGAGAACCTATCAGCATCAATCGTCGCGGAGGTGATGATGATTTTAAGATCGTTTCTTTTGCCCTGTAGGCGACGCAGGAAACCCAGCAGAAAGTCGATATTCAGAGATCGCTCATGCGCCTCGTCAATAATGATTGCGTCGTAAGCATCGAGAAAACGATCCGATTGTGTCTCTGCCAGCAGAATTCCATCCGTCATCGACTTGACCAGTGATCGCTCGCTGGTTTGATCACCAAATCGGACCTGATAGCCCACTAACTCACCCAGTGGGGTTTGCAGCTCTTCAGCAAGCCGTGTGGCAATGCTGCGTGCAGCAAGCCGGCGAGGTTGGGTATGGCCAATCATCGCTTGGCGACCCAATCCGGATTCCAGCAGAATCTTGGGCAACTGTGTACTCTTGCCGCTGCCCGTTTCTCCACAAACCACAATCACCTGCCGGCTGTGAATCAACTCAATCAGCTCATTGCGATGTTGACTGATCGGCAATTCAGCGGAGTATTCAATGCGGGGCTGCGCTGCCATCCGTGTGGCATGCAGATCAACCGACTTTTTGAGTTGTGCCTTGTACTCATCCACTGACAACCGTTTTTGCGCCCGTTTCAGCCGATATTGATCGACTCGCATTGCATTTTCGATCATTGGCTCCAACGTTTTACTGTTGATTGCCGCTACATCATTGATTGTCGTCCCGGCATTTTTTGTCACCTGATGTTGCGAAGTTTTCCGCGGGGGTGATGTCGAATTGAGTGAGGGACTCTGTGGGCGGAATTTCATAACTTTTTTATCGCCAACAGCGACATCATCAACGGAGATAGGCATGGGCGGCTACTTGACGTTGCCGCAGGATCAGCGGGCTGCATCACAGAGGCCAAACCTGAGGGACTACCAGCATCGTGACCATAAATACGATGATGCTCAATGGCAGTCCGAATCGCACATAATCATTGAACCGATAACCGCCCACACCATAAACCATCAGATTGGTTTGGTAGCCAAAGGGCGTGATGAAGCTGGCAGAAGCGGCGATCATGACGGCGATCACAAATGGAGTAGGATTTGCTTCCAGACCTGTCGCAGTTTCCAAAGCGATTGGGAACATCAGAACCGCAGCCGCATTATTGGTAATCAACTCGGTACACAGCATGGTTGCCAGATAGACTGCAGCTAACGTCAGCATCGGATTTTCACCCGCAATACCCAGCAGCCCGATGGCAATCCCTCTTGCGGCCTGGCTTTGTTCCATCGCCATCCCAATACCAATGGCTGCTCCGATTACAATCAGGACGGACCAGTCAACGCTTCGTCTTGCTTCACCAGTAGTGCAGCAACGAAAGCCAACCATGGCAACAGCCGCCAGCAATGCAGCGGTCAAAATAGAGATTCCAGTCGTGGTTGCGGCTAAAACCATCAATAGCAGGATGCTGATTGAGATCCAAGCTTTTTCTGGACGTCGTACCGTGCCTTGTTCAACGGCACTGACAAGAAAGAAGTCACGTGATTCACGGCGGCGGTGCAAAAATGATGGTGAGGCTTCCAGCAGTAACACATCACCCACCTCCAAACGCACGTCTCCCAGTTTTCCAGTCAATCGCTTATCACCTCGGGCAACTGCAACCACAGCAGCATTGTAGTGTGAACGGAACTTACCTTCGCGGATCGTTTTTCCGAGTAAACCACATCGGGTGCTAACAACGGCTTCGACCAGAGTTCGTCGCCATGCGGGGACTTCGAGTTTTCGGGCCTGATTATCAGGGATCGTCAGGCCCCGTATTTTTCGAAGGTCTACAACGCTTTCCAAGGCGCCGACTAAAATCAAGACGTCGTCAGGTCTCAAGCGTTCATTGGGCTTTGCCGCCGCAATGATGCCATCTTCACGTTGGATCTCCGCAATATAAAGACCCGGTAGGTGACGTAGCCCGGCTTCTTCGATGCTACGACCCACTAACGGTCCTGTGGGGTCAACCTGCATTTCGACCGTGTATTGACGGGGGTCGTCGCTAACACTCACGGCGGGACGCCGCTCGGGCAGTAGCCAGCGCGATGCAACCATCATGTAAATCAAGCCAATGATGGTTGCCGGAATTCCTACGGCAGCAGGTGAAAAAAAGTGAAGCGGCTTGGCGATACTGCCGTTACCGATCGCCTGCGTATTGAGATCAGCGATGATCAAGTTGGTGCTGGTACCGATTAAAGTGCACATGCCACCCAGGATGGCTGCGTAACTTAATGGCAATAACAGCCGACTGGTACTGGCGGAAATGCGTTTGGCCAAGTCGTTTACCACGGGCATCAGGGCAACGACGACCGGAGTATTGTTGAGAAAACCACTCAACACGGCGACTGGGACAAATAATCTCGCTTGAGCAGTCGTAAGGTTCCTCGCTTTATTGAGAAACCAGCCGGTGGCCAATTCTGTTCCACCTGTGCACTCCAGACCCGCGACGACTGCAAACAGCAGAGCAATGGTGATCAGCCCCTGGTTACCAAAACCAGCGACTGCCTGCTCAGGTGTTGGAAGGGCTTCCGATCCCGTTATGTTCTGAATTAGTACGAGAATTCCCAGACAAAATAGGGCTAATAGATCCGTTGCAGCGATGCGCAGCGCCAAACCGACCAGCAACGTGCAGGCTACGGCGATGGTCAGCCATGCTTCCCAAGTCTCCAAAAATACGCCTTTTAGCGAGTTCTCGAGTGTCTACTTTAATACCGAGGGTCAGAAGTTTTGCAGACTGATTTGAACATCCAGACCGGATATTCACTCTTGTCCGATATCGAACTGCCACTAACAGTGTCGTGAGCCTAATTTTGCCCTGACGCGGTCTGAATTACACTGCTGCCAACTGGTTGCAGGTATCTAGACCGTTGGGAACCGGTTTTCGTTCGCTCTAAGTCCTATTTTTCCCTGTTCCCATGAGGCGACAGATGAAAGCTTCCAAGTCCTCGGGACCGCTGATTATCACGGGTCTCGTGCTACTGTTGCTCATTCTGCATCAAGATAATTGGTTTTGGACGGATGCCACACTCGTATTTGGATTCATTCCGATTGCTCTTTTTTGGCATGCTTGCATTTCACTGGCGGCCGTAGCGACCTGGTTTCTTGCAACGCGAATTGCTTGGCCTCTGTCAGATGACCTCGAAGACCACGAGGGAGGTGAATGATGGATCATCCAGGATTACCACAACTGATCATTATCCTTGTCTACTTGGGACTGCTTCTTGCCTTGGGGCTTTTTTCAAGCCGTTTATTCAGGGGTACCAAGGAAGATTATCAAGTTGCTAGCCACTCGATTGGTCCGTTTCTGTTGTTGATGAGTATCTTCGGAACAACGATGACGGCTTTTGCTCTGGTCGGTAGCAGTGGCGAAGCATTCCGTGAGGGGGTGGGTGTTTATGGCATGCTTGCAAGCAGCAGTGGCATCGTGCATTCGCTGTGTTTTTTCTTGATTGGCGTCAAGGTCTGGAAATTAGCCCGCCGTTACAAGTACACCACGCAAATCGAGTTCTTTCGTGATCGACTCGATAGTGATTTTGTCGGTTACCTGTTGTTTCCGATTCTGGTTGGACTGGTGATTCCCTACCTGTTGATTGGCGTGATTAGTGGCGGTGCAGTCATTCAGTCGTTGACGGCAGGCCTAGCGCCCGAGTTGCCATTGTTTCAAGTGTTTGACGCTGAGGGTAATGCGAATCCGGCTTTGCACGGCGGCATTCCACCCTGGCTGGGATCGATGGTGATCTGTGTTGTTGTTTTGGTATATGTCTTTTTTGGCGGTATGCGTGGAACAACCTGGGCTAACACCTTTCAGACGTTGGTCTTCATGATCCTGGGTGTGGTTACCTTCTTCGTGATTGCAAATAAATTGGGTGGCCAAGAGTCCATCCTCGATAATCTTAAGACCTTGGCCAACTCGGTTCCCGAGGACAAGGTCACGCGTTCTGCCATGAGTAAGACCAAGTTCTTTACTTATCTGTTTATCCCACTTTCGGTGGGAATGTTTCCGCATCTGTTTCAACACTGGATGACGGCCAAGAGTTCACATGCATTCAAGTTGCCTGTAGTCTGTCACCCGTTCTTCATCATGATCGTCTGGGTTCCCTGTGTGTTGGTCGGGATTTGGGCAACAGGGCTTCCGGCAGACATGCACTTGCCAGCCAACCCCAATACCATCCTGCCATTTCTGGTCAAAACCCAAACAGGGCCGATTTTAGGAGGGTTCCTTGCTGCAGGTATTCTGGCCGCGATCATGTCCAGCCTCGATAGTCAGTTCCTATGCATCGGTACGATCTTCAACAATGATGTTGTGACACATATTGCTGGAAAAGAGCGGTTCAGTGATCGACAACAAGTTCTGTTCACTCGACTTTTTATCATAGGTATCGTTGCGATCACCTATCTGCTGAGTCTCGGAAACGTACGGAGTGTTTTTGCTCTGGGGGTTTGGTGCTTCAGTGGTTTTAGTGCGCTCTTTCCAATCGTTGTGGCAGCACTTTATTGGCGCGGTCTTAGCGCAGCAGGAGCCATTAGTGGGGTCTTTGCTGCGATCACCAGTTGGTGCATCTTGTTTTATCAGGGTACCAAGGTACCGATTGAACAAGGCGGCTTGAGCAAGTTTGTTCTGGAACTGCCGATAGGTGGGGAGAGTTATGAAGTGATGCCCGTCGTTGCCATGATGCTGAGTTCGACCATTACCATGATCCTTGTTTCTCTTGTTACGCCAAGTCCGAGCGAAGAAAAACTGGAAAAGTTCTTCGGCTAGTCCATGATTTTGGTCATGGCCTGTGAATCACTTTTTCGCGGTTAGGATCACATCAAGATGCATGATGTGATCCTTCTCGCGACCATCTTATTGGTTACCAGTTTGGGACGATTTTCACGGATACACATAATCTGCAGCAACTGCCTTCGTGATGGCCAAAATGATTCCCGGCCAAGGACAGTAGATCACTTCAGTGTGAGTGTTCCAAAGGTAGAAGTATCCTGCCATGAATCGTCTTCGGTGTGAAACCATTTTGCGATGGCATCACGTTGTGAACTGCCATGGTCATCATTGACTTGAAACTCGATACCCATGACAGTTCCGGGCTTATTGTCAGCTGCATGCGTGCGGATTGCCATTTCAACGATGTAGCCTTTTTTGTTCTTTTTTGTAGCTGCCTTGATATCAGCTTCATCGTAACCAGTGCCCTGCCCTGAAATTTTGCCTTTAAAATTGACACGGTACTGCGCGTCATCGGCCTCATACGATTTGGACTTGTCCTGATGCTGGTCAAGAAACAATTCGACTGAATCTTGAGCCCAATCATCCCCTGCATCGGCCGATAATTCCGAGTCCTTGACTACCCACAATGCGTAAAGAAAACGATCGTCCCAAAGCACTCTTACCGTTGCTGTTGCCATGTCTTTGGATTCAATTTGCAGCAGGTCAGCAATGGGTTGATTGACCAGGTATTTAGGACAAGTCTTCCAGATCTCGTCGATTTCTGCGTCAACTTCTGGTGTTCCCTTTTTCGCGACAGCCATCCCTTTTTGTGGTTGGGCGGGTTGCTTCTGCGACCATGCTGTGGTTGCAAATGAAATGATAACGCATGCAGAAAGAAATCGAATCATGTGTAGCTCACGCTCTGCTGGATGGAGTATTTTTTCGGTGCAATGGGGATGGTCAGCAACCTTGATTTTTCAGTGTAGTCGAATGCAAGGGAATAAAAAAACGCCGAGCAGATGAATCTGCTCGGCGTCGTTTAATGCTTTGACATGATCGGCTGTGGATTGCCGGATTAGCCGCCGAATGGGTCAGCACCACCGAATGGGTCAGCACCACCGCCTGCAGGAGCAGCTCCGCCCCCGAATGGATCAGCACCAGCCGCAGGAGCGCCTCCGCCGCCAAATGGATCAGCACCCGCCGCAGGAGCGCCTCCTCCGCCAAATGGATCAGCACCCGCCGCAGGAGCACTTCCGCCGCCGAATGGATCAGCACCACCGGCAGCCGGTGCACCAGCTGCTGCATTTGGTTTGTCGTCGAATGGTTCTTTCATGGCACCAGCAAGAGCATCATCCGTCATTTTGGTAGGTGCTGCTTGCCCCGCTGTACCCGAGGCAAAAGGGTTGGCTGCAGCTGGTGGAGTTGGTGGTGGTGCAACAGGGCGAGATGGGACACGGGGAGCGGGTTGAACCGCCGCCGAGTTTTCTGGTGTGGCCCCAATTTCGCCGTAACGCTGTCTGGATCTCGCGTTGGCTTCCGCCAGAGCCTTGATTCGAGCTGCTTGACGAATTTGTTCAAGCTTCAGTCTGCCATTACCTTGAAATCTCGCGAGTGAGCGACCGATGGATGGATTTGGGCCACCCAGAGCTTCAATGCCAGCACCGGCCTGCCAGTCTTTTTCAGCTTCTTCCGGACGTCCGGACACGTAGTTGACGATTCCGCGGTAGTAATAGACACGTGGGTCCTGACTACCACTTTCGATTGCAAGCGAGAAGAATTCGATAGCATCGGTCAAGCGGCCGCCGTTGTAGGCGTGTACACCTTGGCCGTAAGTTTCGGCCAGAATTGCACTTTGGTTTTGAGCTGTTGCGTTGTTGGCATTCAGGCTGCCAATTGTCGCAACACCGACAGCAAAGATGGTCAATGCATATTTTTTCATCGCGGAAGCATCCTCCCCCAGAAAGATGTAAAGTAAGCCTGAAACTGGCAACAGCTTATTGAACTGAGTCGCCAGTGGGCCCAGAAAAGTTGGGTTGATTAATCTCCCAAACTGTAATCTTGAGAACCGCTGGCGGCAAACGTTTTTCCACAGGATCGACGTTGATGTGGGTAATCAGTTGTGCCAAATGGTTGGGTTATGACGCCAGTCTCCGCTTCTGGAGTGGACGACAAGTTCAGGTGAATGAGCGGCTGTGTTGGGGGTTCGCATCCCCACATGGTCTGGATCATTCAATCCAGCCGCCGCCCAGAACCCGACTCTCATCGTAGACAACCGCTGCCTGACCGGGGGCAACTGCTAGTTGTGGCACCTCAAATGTTGCCGAAAACCGCGTTTGATCATCGGGATCAACAATGATCTGAGCTGGTTGGGGAGGGGCGTTGTAGCGAATTTGGATTGATACTTGTCTGGGTAGATCGGTCGGTTCCACCAGCCAATTGGCATCATTTGCGGTGAGGCCGGGTTTTGCCAGTTGCTCTTTGGAGCCAATGACGACCTGATTGGTGTTCGGATTGATTTCGGTGACGAAGAAAGGTGTACCCATGGCTACTCCCAGCCCCTTTCGTTGTCCGATCGTAAAGGCCTCGTAGCCCGCGTGCTCACCCACAATTTCGCCGTCCGTGGTTATGATTTCGCCACTTGTCTCCGCGGATTTCTCTGGTTCTCGGGCTCGAACGAAATCACTGTGGTGACCTTGAGTGACAAAACAGATCTCCTGACTGTCTTTCTTCCCAGCGACGCCCAAGCCCAGCTCTTCTGCGATTTCCCGAATTTTTGGTTTCTCGAACCCACCCACCGGTAACAGCATTCTGGGCAGGAGTTCTGGGCGTATCCCAAAGAGGGCATAGGATTGGTCCTTGGCGGAATCAAGCCCTCGATGGAGCTCGTGTGAGTTGGGGTTTCCTGTGGTTGACACCTTGCGGGCGTAGTGCCCCGTGGCGACGAATTCGGCGTCTACGCCGTCGGCGTAGTCGAAAAGACGTCCAAATTTGATCCATTGATTACATCTCACACACGGATTTGGGGTCCGACCGTGCAGGTAATCGTCGACGAAGTAGTCGACGATTCGGCGAAAATCTTCCTGCAAGTCAAGCGCGTAGAACGGGATATCCATTCGCGAGGCCACGCGTCTGGCATCTGCCGCGTCCGAAGCTGTACAGCAGCCTTGTTTATGATCGGCTCGTCCCTGGGCCATTCCACTGAGGACCGGGAGGCCGGATTTTCCATCTTCGACTCGACAAGCTTGACTGGATTCCTCCCCATGACGCATGAAAACACCGATCACTTCGTGACCGGATTCCAACAGCAGGTGGGCAGCAACGCTTGAATCAACGCCGCCACTCATCGCGAGAACGACTCGGGCCATGTATATTTCAACTCCGGTGAGAGGTCATGAGTGTTCCCGATCGACTCCAAGTCGGGGGAGCAGTAGCCATCCATCTGATTTCGATAGCCGATGCTAACGAAATCCTTTCCCACATCATACGCATGGAGACCGTCACGAGAATGGATGCCGAATTGGTTAACCGCAGCAATGAGATCCACGAGCGCCTGAAACAACTCGGAGACTCTCTTTGACTACGCTTCCAAACAGGGAGAAATCAAGCAAATTGAAGTGAAGATGGGTGATCCGGGATTTTGGGACGACAACGAGTCCGCACAAAAAACGGTCGCAGATCTCAAGTCACTTAAGGCCATTGTCGGCCCGATGGATGAATTGACTTCGTCGGTGGACGATCTTGCTGCGCTGTTTGAAATGGCCGAAGAAGATGAGTCGATTGCCGAGGAGGTGACAAGTGAGCTCGTGCGGCTGGAAAAGATCCTCGAGGAACTTGAACTCAAAGCCTTGCTCAATGGTCCCAATGATTCGGCGGGTGCCATTTTGTCCATCAATGCTCGCGATGGTGGAACTGATGCAAATGATTGGGCAGACATGATGCTGCGGATGTATTCAGCGTGGGCCGTCGGCGAAGGATACAGTATTGATTTGTTGGACCGACAGGAAAACGAAGAGGCCGGGATCAACCATGCTTCAATTGCTGTTCGCGGACCGATGGCTTATGGCTACCTGAAAGGTGAAGAAGGGATGCATCGGCTGGTGCGGATCAGTCCTTTCAACAGTGAGGGGAAAAGGCAAACCAGTTTTGCAGCAGTGAGTGTGTCGCCTGAAATTGATGATTCGATTGAGATCGATATCGAAGAGAAAGACGTCAGGGAAGATCGTTATCGAGCGGGCGGTGCCGGTGGTCAGCATGTCAATAAAACAGACAGTGCGATCAGATTGACACACATCCCGACTAATACGGTTGTTCAATGCCAGAATGAACGCAGCCAACATCAAAACCGAGCAACCGCCTGGAAAATGTTACGCGCCAAAATGGCTCGTCTTGAAGAAGAGAAGAGGGAAGCAGAGGAAGCAAAAAAATACGAAACTCAAGCCCGCACCGGGTTCGGGAGTCAGATCCGGAACTACTTTTTACACCCTGATCAGCGAGTGAAAGATTCCCGTACAGGTCACTACGTGGGTAACTTTAACAGCGTGTTAGATGGCAGCGAACTGCAAGGTTTCTTTGATGCATTTCTGCGGCTGAAAGCAGGAAAGACAGACAAAGAAGTTTAGTTATCGTAAGGCACGAAGGAGACAGATTGATGAGTGAACAGAATCAAAGCCAAGGTGATCCTTATCGCAGTCCCCACGAAGTAGAAGACGTAGCTGCGTCAAAGTCAGTTGCAAAAAAATGGGGGTGGGGAAGATTGGTCTTGGTTGGCTTTATGCTCATAGCGTTGGCTGTGTCGGGTCTGCTTGCTTTTTCAACACGCGTTGGATCATTCAATATGCAGCGCGCACGGCCAATGAAGTTTGATGAACTTCAATCGCCCGAGGTGCTCGCCCCCGCTTCAGACGAAAATACGACTGTCGCAGAGGGTGATGTGGCTTCAGATGCTCAGGGTAATCAAAAACCGTGACATTCGATGGTCTGACCACATTGCTACACAATGAATAAGTTGCCGAGGGAACGTACCGGAAGGCAACAACACTTGTGAGCGGTTGAGCAGTGGCAATCTCCTGATATTAGCTCGTCTTAGGCAGCCTTCTGGTCAGAACCAGCTTCGGGCTTCTCGATACCGTCATTCATTTGCAGTGTCGACGAGGCGTTTCGTTCACGACGCAGATCCCGAATCTTCTTGACGTGATCGTGCAATTGATTCTCCAGGTCGCGGATTCGATCCTGACCTTTCGCGTTGGTATCGAGGCTATCTTCGAGTTCCTCTCGAATGCAACCAACGTGAATTCTTAATTCTGTCACTTCCTGTTTCAACCGATCCCGGTCGCGGCGATCAGATTCAGCACTTTCCAGTGCGATTTTCAAGTCCTGGATTTCGTAAATCTGACGCGCGACTTCATCGCTCTTCACGCCGATCTCGGTGACCAGCAGTTCATGTTCTTCGGATTTGGATTCAAGCTGTCTTTCCAGATCCTCCACCTTTGTCGTTAGCTGTATGCTTTGATCAACGGCAGTTTTCGCTACCTCAAGTTGGATTGCCAGTTTCTCGATTTCGATTTTTTGTTGATCCAGTTTGCTTGTTTTGGCGGCCAGATCATCGACAACTGAATCATGCTGTAGTGATCTCGCCGTTAGCTGTGTTTTCAACTCGGTAATGGTGGTTTCCCTCGCCTCCATTTCCGTTTGCAACGTAATCTCCAGTTTTTCTTTTGCACTAGCTACCTGTGACAATTCCTCATTCATCTGGCTGGCTTCTGCCAGATGATTCGTGATCTGTTTACCCAGTCGACTGATGGTAGATTCGAGACCGTCTCGTGTGACCAGCAGTTGCTCGCGTTCCTGTTTGATTTCATTCAGTTCCGCTTTGCATTGCTCAAGTTGCCGCTGGCTGGCATTGGCTTGTTTCAGTTGCGATTGCATTTGCCGGATCTGGTCAGCAGTCTTTTGGTTGGTTGTGGTCAAAAGTGCATTGTCAGTCGACAGGGAGTCAATGTCACGGGCCATTGAAAGAATGCGATTTTCCAATCCGTCAATTTCAGCGATGGCAACAGCGATCTCGATTTCGTTTTCATCACAAACTCGCTCGGCAGTGAGGATCGTTGTCTCACGTTCTTCAATTTCATGAACCGCAAGATCGATTTCTTTCTGCTTGTGTTTCAGTGCAAGCTCTAATTCAGGGACGCAGTCAGCTTGACGGCTCAGTTCTGAAATTTGGACCGCTTGTTGAAGGAAGAGACTTTCCAAGGCTGAGTTGCGTTCGTGGTATTCGTGGATAGTCTGCTGTGTTGTTTGCAATTCCTTTTGAACCCTGTTCCATTCTTTTGCCTGTTCTTTGAATTCGTTCAAGGCAGATGTTTTTGATGCAAGCTGTGCTCTCGTTTCGGCCAAATCAAGAGAGTGGATTGCGTTTTCTTTACGAATAGCGCACAGCTCGGCGACTTGATACTGTTGTTGCTCGACGAGTTGTTGCAGGTCAGCGACTTTCAAGCGATAAGCAATTTCCTTGTTTTCCGAGTGAGTACAGGCCTCCGTTTTTATGCTGAGTTGCGACTCCAGTTCATCGAGTTGTGTTTGGCACGCGGCATTGAACTGTTCCAGTTGTAACCGGTGTTCTTTTTCGTCACTAAGCTGCGTATTGAGGTCGCTTACCTGTTGATCGCGTTCAGCCAGATGCGTGGTTTTCAATGCGAGTTCCGATTCGCATTGTTCCAAAGTTTGTCGCTGTTCGGTTAGCGAACTGGCTGCAGCGGCGAGATCAGTGGCAAATTCATCCCGTTCAGCCTGAACCTGCTGTGAAAAAGCGATATTGCGTTCAAGTTGTGTCAGGGTTTGTGCGTGGTCCTGCGATTTTTGTTCAAGCTGGTCACGTTCCGCACGGAGCGCATCGATGTCCTTGCACCTTGCTACTAAATCCTGTTGGGTTTTATGCAGTGAAGTATTCGCTGCTACACATGCCTGTCCCTTCATCTCGATGCGTTCTTCAAGTTCGGTTATCTGGCCTTGCTGCTGTTCCAGGTCCGTTTGCCGGTCTTGCGCCAGTGTTCGAAGAGTATCGAGTTCGCGTTGAGAAGTTTCAAACTCCGAGACCGATTGCCGATATAGCTGATCCAGTTGTTCAAAGCTCTCCTGATGGGATTGATTCTCTGCTGCGAGCGCGGCATTTTTTTCAATCATTTCCTGCAACTGATCAATGATTGTCTGGTTACGCTTTTCCTCATTTCCAATTTGTATTTCAGCTTCGTTGAGAGACTTGCGAAACTGGTTGATTTCGTCTTGTGAACTTTGTGAAATCTGTTCAAGGCGTTTGTTTTTTGAGCGAAGAGTTGAGTGCGCTTGACGCAGGGTTGTTAAATCTTCGTCGAGAGAGGCATTTTGTTTTTGAAGCTCTTTGACCTGTGTTTTACGCTGTTTGTGCGAACTTCGTACTTTCAGGTAGCGTGTTTCAAGGTCGGGATCGGTGGGGGAATTTTTGCCGCGATCACGGTACCAAAGCAAATGTCCAAGCAATGTTCCTGCCAACAAAAACAACGCAGCTGATGAAAGGGGCATGCCCAAAAGTTGTACGGAATTACCAAACAGGTCGATCATTGAACGTTCCATTTTCGCGAGAGCACGCCGGGCGCGCAGCGATAGCCAGTGTGTAAGTCAGGCTGATAGCATGAATTGCCGTTCGGCGTCGACGTTGAATCTACGGAACCTGTTTCACCAAGTGATCGTGAAACACGTGGGATTGGCTCAGCTGGATCACTGTTGGGCGGGAGCAACCCGAATGACGACGCCCTTGAAAGCAGGTGTTTTGCTGTTTGGGTCGGCATGTCGAGAGACTAGGACATTGGCCTCTGGAAAGTACATCAGAGCGTTACCCGGCCGAATCGATTCGTAGCATCTTGCCAAAATGTTTGGCAAGGTGCCGGTATCGCTGGTGACATCGACAAGATCTTCGTGCTCTAGCCCGAGGCGTTTAAGGTCGTCGGGGTGCATTAAAATGATATCTCGGCGGGTCTGATTCCGATAAAGGTCTTCCTCTTCGTAGACGACTGTATTGAACTGTCCTTCGCTCCGAACCGTCATCAGCCGCAATTCCTTATCCTGTCGACCCTTGAGTTCGGGAATGGAGTGTGTGTGCAGATTAGCTCTGCCGTCGTCCGTGGCGAAGTTTGGTTTATGGAATGTGCGTCCACCGATCTGAAATTCTTTTCCTGTTCGATCGATATCAGCGATTTGGTCGTATCCCGGGACAACGTCGGCGATCCACTGTCGAATGGTGCTGGTTTGCTGCATCGTTTTCCAGTCAACCCCACTCGCATTGGGAAGCAGGCGTTCGCCAAGTTCAGCTATTACTTCGACTTCGCTGCGGGGTCCCGGAAGGCGTCGAGGTCCCCCAGCACTCAGGCGTACATAGTTGAACATTGATTCCTGAGTCGTCGGAGTCGCTTCTTCATCGCGCGCCAGCACTGGCAGAATATAGGTTTCGGCCGCCAAGCCATTCACATGGCCAGTATTCATCGTTGTGCTAAGCATCACATTCATATCCAAACGTGAAAGTGCTTCCGCAGCAAATTTGGAATCCGGGTTTGAACCGAACAGATTTCCCCCCAACGAAAACCCAAACGACAATTCGTATCTGCTGGCTGCTTCCATGCACTCCAGGGTATCTTTACCTACCGTTGTTGGCAGTTTGACCTGATACTTGGATTGTAGGGCATCAAAGATTTGTGTTTTAAGCTTCGGAGTCACGCCAACACTGCCAATCCCCTGCACGTTGCTGTGTCCACGAATTGGCATCAGGCCGCATCCGGGTTTACCGACCATCCCGCGACAAAGCGCAAGGTTTGCTACAGCCTGCACGTTCTGGACGCCGTGTGCATGGTGGGTAATGCCCATCGTCCATGCAAAGATGCACCGTTTTGAATTGGCGTAGATCTTGGCAATACTCTCGATTTCGCTGCGTGGCACTCCTGATTTTGTTTCGATCTCTTCCCAGGTAATCGCACTGATCGTTTCCTGCCAACTTTCGACATCATTGCAGTGTTGTCGGAGGTATTCGTGATCCACCGCATCCAGTTGGCTGATTGCCTTTGCAAGACCCCAAAGAAGTGCCAAGTCGCCTCCAATGTGTGGTTGCACATAGTGGCTTGCAATTTTGGAGCCCTTGAAAAGGGAAACAAGATCACTTGGGACGCGAAACTTCAGCATCCCCGTTTCGCGAACGGGATTGATCACAACGACCTTGCCGCCTCGGCGTCGCAGGTGCATCAGGCTGGTCATCAGTCGAGGATGATTGCTGGCAGGGTTGCCGCCAATCACAAACACACAGTCAGCTTGATCCAGATCTTCAAGCACTACGGTGGCTGTACCACTTCCGAGTGCTGTTTGAAGTCCTACGCCACTTGCTTGATGACAGTAGTAGCTGCAATTGTTGATGTTATTCGTGCCGTAAATTCGAGCCATCAACTGCAGCAGAAATCCGGCTTCATTGCTGCTTCGTCCACTGAAGTACCAGTAAGTGCGATCAGCATCTGTTTGACGAAGTTTTTTTACAATCGCGTCATAGGCTTCCTGCCAGGTGACTGTTTCAAAGTGTGAAGCACCTTTGCGATATCTGATGGGATGAACGAGTCGACCCAGATTTTCCAGTTCACGAGGTGAAAGGTTCCTCAGGTGATCGATCGAGTTCTGTTTCCAGAACGTTGGTTCAATGGCCGGTTGCATGTCAGCAACCATTGCTTGCAGTGATTTCTTGCAGACTTCCGGAAACGAGCCGGTTTCATTGACCATGCCGCCTTTTTGGCCGCCCATTCCCAGTGCACAGGTTTTGCACGAGTTCCGAGTGCGCATGGCTTTGTAAAGCTTCCACAGTCCACCAGCCTCCCGGCCTTTTTTCCAAGTGTAGTGGATTGCCCGAAATCCGCCCCCGCTGCCAACCTTCATCTGAGTGCCTTTCCTCAAAGTGCAATCATGATCCCTGCTCTGCAGCAGATTGTCTCAAAAAACAGAGTCGTTGACTATCAGATCACCGCTGTGGGACTCTTCGTGTGTTCTCAAAGTGGATTTGACGGATACCCAGAGGTGGCTTTTGCGCTTGGTTAACACGTTTCTGCAGCAATTTTGACAGCCGTGAGAGAGTTTCCTGTTGATCTTCATGTGCAGCCAGATTGTGCATTTCTGCGGGATCGCTCTGGTGGTCGTAGAGCTCTTTCCCCTCGCCGCCCTGCTCTCCCCATTCTGTGTAGCGATATCGGTGGGTGCGAATGCTGTATCCATTTTCGTACTGTGTCAGAGCGGAAGTCCTCAGAACCGTTGTCGGATCTCCGAGGCCGTCTTTCAAACTGATCCCCGATGTAAAAGGCGGAGGAGTAATGCCAACCAAATCTGCCAGAGTCGGGTAGAGGTCCACCATTTCTGCGATTGAGTTTGCGTTTTGTCCCTTGGCAATCTCTGGTCCCGCCATGATCAGTGGCACGCGTGATGCATTTTCAAACAGTGTTGTTTTCTGCCAGTGTCCATGTTCGCCCATGTGATAGCCGTGATCCGAAGTGAAGATCACGATTGTATTTTTTGACAAATTCGTTGCATCAAGAGCATCAAGAATGCGACCCAATTGGGCGTCAGCAAAACTGATTGATGCATAATATGCCTGAATCGCCTTAACACCAAGTTTCGGATCAAGATCTAACTGATCTTTCTTTCTGGTAATTGATTTGCGAGCAGGTGCTGGGAGTGTTTGAAGATAGTCAACTGGAACGTTGGGTACTTGCAATGCGTCCAGCGGATACATGTCAAAATATTTCTTTGGAGCAACGAATGGTGTGTGAGGGCGAAACAGACCCACCGCCAGAAAAAAATTCGTGTCTGACTTCGCATAATCAAGTAACAGCTGTACAGCCTCTGACGCTGCGATCCCATCTGTTTGTTGCTCATCTGTGCCGTCTGCGGCAAGCCAACTCAGTGTGCCTCCAAAGCTTCCTTTCTTGAGACTGAAAATACGATCTTCGTCATCCTTGTCTCTTCCGCGCGGATTGATTGTCTGATCCCATGAGTAGGGGTCATCATGACCTCCCGTACCGATTTGCTTTGGTACGTTGTAATGAAAAATTTTCCCAATTCGAGTGGCCCGGTAACCTGCATCCCGAAAAAGTTGTGAGATGGTTTTCACATTTGGAATGTGCTCGCGTATATAAATCGCGTTCCGGTGGATAAGTGTTTGATCAGCGTAGAGACCCGTCATGAACGAAGCTCTACTGGGACCACAGAGTGGATATTGGCAATACGCTTGATCAAATCGGACACCCCGTGAAGCCAGTCGATCAATGTTGGGGGTTTTGACCAGTGGGTGCCCGTAGCAACTGATGTCACAGTTCAAGTCATCACAAATCAGAAACAGAATATTTGGTTTTTCGGCGGCCCGGACTTGGGATACCATCGATGTAGCTGTGAAGACAAAGGTCAAAAGGCACAATAGAGACGGTTTCATGATGGCCTGTAGGATGTGACGGCTAAGGGCTGCGGATACTTGGCACAAGTGCAGCCCCATCACAACTCATGCAGGGACTGAATGACAACGCTTGTTCACATTCAGTTGCCCATTGATTTTTCGACCGGGCTGTACCTGATAACTCTGACTTATGGGACCCCGGAATGGATTCAGTGTCTCTTCGCCAGAACGCGTTGCGATGAGTCCCAGTTTGCTATCAGTAAACCATGTTTCCTCCCTCAACATTTCGTTGAGAGCATACGACTCGGCATGTTACGTGCGGTGTGGGAAGGCACTCAGGGACGCAGGTTCTCGCCTCTGGCATGTCGAGCCAGCGTTTCCTGGTATTTCTGCTTACCTTCTTCGACGGATTTCCGGATTTCTTTGGCACTGTCTTCGGATTCTTTTCTCAGGTCAGCAATCATTTCAAGTGACTCGACCTGGAAATTACTGATGGCATCAACAAGTTTCTGGACGGATTCCGGATTGATGGTGCTTCCATATCCTGCCTTCAGTGCAGCGCGTTCCAGTTCCCGACCGAGGTCAGCGATATCTTCCAGCCCTTTGTTGACTCCAGTCTTCATCGCTTCGGTTGCCTGAGTGACTTCGTGTAGTCCGTGCTGGCTGGTGTACACCGTACCCAGAATTGTGAAGACGTGTTCGTTGGTGGTGAAGAATGTGACGGACCTTCGGTACACTCTTTCTTTGACGTCATGGGTTTGTTTCAGCTTGGTGATCAGTGTTTCACCAACGTCGTAGCCCACTTCGAGATTTTCAGCAATGTCCTTGAGCAGTTGGTAGGTCGCATCTTCTTTTTCAAAACTGTAGCGGGCTTCATCTCGGGTTAATTCGAGTCTGCTTTTTTCACTTTCATCCTCACCGCTGTAGGCGTCCAATGCCTCTTGAGTTTCACTCAGAGAGACTTTCGCTTGTTCGAGAATGGGAAGTTGTGTCTCGAAGAGATCCCGGGCGAGTATTTCTGCCTCTTTCAGTGCGAAGCGGAAATCAATGTAGCCTTCCATGATGGCTTCTTCACGCTTCAGTTGTTCTTTCGTGTCTTTCGCGACTTCACTGTAGATTTCAACAATCTTTTCGAACCGATCACTCGGTGTTCCGCGTCGCATTTTCATCCACCAGTTCGACACTTTCTCAGTGCCACTGATTTTCCCATCATCAAGTTGATTGATCAGCCGTTTGCTGTCTTCCCGGACGGAATCAAACATCTGTGTGATGTTCATGTATCGGTCACCCACCGAGATACCCTCGACGTTTTCGCGTACGAGTGCGTTGAAGGCACTCATGTGCTGAATGACATCCGCGATTGCGAGGACTTTGGCTTCATCGAGGTGTTTGACATCTTCGAGCAGGCTGATGAGTTCCTGCGGTGCTGTATTTGAACTGTCTACGCCGAAGTCTTTGAGCACATTAACTGCTCGACCAAGATATTTGCGCATGGACGTCGATTCCTGAGCCTGTGTAGGGGATGCACTGGGTTCAGGGGCAGGCTGCTGTGCTTGATCTGACATGACGGCAAATTCTCCGGGTAATAAGTCGTGGGAGAACCAGCGTTTCTGGTTCTTCCCAGCCGGTATTAGAGTAGCGCGTGAACCACGCGGCTGCAATCAGCTACTCAGGGGGGAAACGCGATTTCCGGCCAGCTGGCAGTTTTCACGCTCCCCGAATGCGGAAAACGTGCCGATTGAATAGACTACACACCGGTCAGGACACTCCCAACCCCGTTCCGCGATGATCATGGCTAACCAGTCTCAGGCCCAGGCTCCCAATCGATCCACAGGTTCTGCTCGGCGAACGTCGAGTTTGTTACCCGAGGAGAGTCTCTCGCTTCAGGAGACGCTCCGAGTCATGGATGTAGCTCGGGAAATGCGGGATCAACGGGAAACTGCTGAAGAGATGTTTCGCCGTGATGATCTCAGGACCCAGCTGCGAGACAAGCTGGTTCGTACGGCTCGCATGTCTGGTGACAATGTTACGGAAGAAGAAATCGAGCTCGCCATCGAGCAGTTCTTTGAATCCGTTCACAGCTACCAAGACCCGCAGCCTGGCATGAAATCGCTCTTGGCTCATTGCTGGGTTTGGCGTGGTCGCCTGGCTCTTGCAGCAGCAGCTCTTACCACTGTCCTGGGTGGACTGTGGTTTATGTTTTCCTGAGTTTTCAAGTTCGAGGTTGCGCGAGAGATGATGATTCCTGGTCCCACCGTTCATCAACAACTGATGGATGCATACAAACGCTTGACGGAGCAATTGGAGCAAGACCGGAAGAGTATGCACGATGTGCAAGAACAGTATGAGAAACTGGATGCAGAACGTGATGATGCATTACGCAGTCTTGCGCAACATTATCTTCCAGAGTTGACGGCTGACGCCATCAATTCAACATGGCGCGAGGTTCAATCAGATATCTCAACGCTTCTATTACAAAAAGAGGATGAGGATCGGTCTTTGCAGCAAAAACTGAAGCAGTTGCAGGAAAACCGAACCACGACCGAAAAGGCACTTCTGCAAGCAACCAATGTTCTGGATTCGGCAATTCTGGAACAGAACAAGGTTTCGGCTGTCGTTGAGAAGCGTTTGCAGGAAGACACCCAGTTCGTGGAACTGGCAGATCGAGCCGCTATCGCGGAGCTTGCACTTGAAAGAGCAGAATCAAATTTACACGAAATCGACCAAGACGCTGCAAGGAAGCTTCCTGCCTATCAAGCGAGTACGCTGTT
Organism: Planctomycetota bacterium; assembly: GCA_029977825.1. Classification (GTDB taxonomy): domain Bacteria; phylum Planctomycetota; class Planctomycetia; order Pirellulales; family Pirellulaceae; genus Rubripirellula. The sequence goes on from JAPOKD010000002.1 coordinate 37,014, forward strand.
TCAGTATTTGTATGAGCGTGGCTATGGCCAAAAAGAATATCGAAGCCGGGGATTGACGCGTCGTATTGATCGTTGGCTGGCTCGCTACATTGACTTCACCAAGGCAAGGCAGGGCTATGACTTCCTAAAACAGACACCAGATCAAATGCGAAAGATTATCGCAGAAGATCGACGTTCATTGAATATTGTGATGGAGGAGCTAGAGCGAAAGCGTGATCGGGTTGCTGATGAAATGGGCTTGCCAGAGAAAATAAGCCTGACAGATCGACTTACCAGAGATCGACAGCAAATCCTGCAAACTGCTA
>JAPOKD010000920.1 GCA_029977825.1 Planctomycetota bacterium
AGTTACCATAAACCTTATGGGACGGCTTTCGCCTTGTTGACTCTCGAACAGTGTTGGCAGGATCGCGGTGTTGAGAACTAGTGGTGTTCAGAACCAGTGCTGCCGTGTTTAGCAGTTGCAGGTGGACGCTTGCTGCAAGCGGATTTCATGCGTGCGGCGCAAAGAGCTGACGGTTGTGATTCGGTGTTCAGGCGGGGTCGAGAATGTTCAACTGGGCACTCAAAATCATGTCACCTACGCGTTCGCGGTATTCCAGCATGTGCGGCGCTATCAGGTGATCTTTCAGATGGTCCAGTGTCTCCCACTTTTCAATGACCATGACGCGATTCGGATCACGATGCTGTCGTTCAAGATTACTGGCAGCGTCTATGGTGGCTGAATATTCGATGCAGCCTGTTTCTGCCCTGACGTGGGGGACAATCTGATTGAATTCAGTCAAGAAGGCTTCCTGAGTGCCTGGGGTGAGGTCAATTTGGGCAATTACATGAAGCATGGAGAAATCGCTTGGTAAGTGGGGGAAGAGGTGGCGCCCGGTTTCCGCGGGCGGATGCACGCGTGGGGAAAAGTTTGCCGTTACATGGCTTGGGTGTTGTTGACTCTTTACTTGCGGGTAATGCAGCAGCAGACGGGGAATTCGGCGGCGTGGCAGGGTCGATATCCGTCAGGTAACGTCAGTTATCGGTCAGGATCACGTGTTTGTCTTTGCAGGTAGAAAATGCTGTCTCGTTGCTTACAGGCATTGCGTGTGGATTGGCGTCGCCTCCACATTGCCGGGTTTCTGTCACGATTTGTTCGATAGCGATTGTGATTGGCAGGAACTGGGTATCATAGGGGCTGAGTGACAGGGCTGATGGGTCCTGCTGCCTTGGCTGTGAGGATAATAATTATGGGTTTCGCATGACAACGGTACGTTCTGGTTTTTCGCTATTTCTTGTGATTTGCATCGTTATCGGCATTGTGGGCTGCAATGGAATGCCTGACGACGGCATTCAATTCATGCAGGTCACGGAGTCACAGCCGATAACGATTGATGACTTTTCTGATTTGGTCTTCACTGATCCTGATGGCAACGAGGTCAAGTTAGCTGATCTCATGACGGAGGAATATTTGGTGCTGGTTATCACTCGCGGGTGGTATGGAGGAGTCTGTTTTTATTGTGCCTCACAGACGTCCCGTTGGGCGAGAAGGTTCGAAGAACTGGAGCCGTATAACGCACAGTTGGCTGTGATCTTTCCAACTGAGTCTGCGGAGGAGGCGGTTAAGATCGACGAGCTGGAGAAGAGGATCATTAAAGGTAAGATACCGAATGAAGACATTCCCTATCCGATTTTGCTGGACATCAATCTATCTTCTGTAGATCAACTGGGGATTCGTTCAGACTTGGCTAAACCTGCGACTTATATCATTGATCGCGAGGGACGTGTGCGTTTTGCGTACGTTGGCGAGTCGATTGCGGATCGCCCAACAGTTGATTCAATCTTGAAACAACTGTCCAAGCTCGGTGGTTAATTGCGACGAAAGTTTATTCATGCCAACTGAGCGAATGACCCAGAACTCAATACGGTTCATTGACAAGTGCGTCGATTTGAACCTGTTGTCTGTTCAGGAAGCTGAAAAGCTGCGGATGCGAATGGGCGAGGAAGGCCATGTGGTAGCGCAAGACGCGTTGCAGTTGGGTCTGTTGACTCCATCGGATATTGAAATTGTCCAGTCCCTGTTGAGGCCACTTGAGGTTGTACCCGGCTACGAGATACTTGATTTCGTGGGCCGTGGCGGCATGGGCGTTGTTTACCGTGCGCGCCAGTTAAACCTTGATCGCGTTGTGGCGCTTAAAACTGTGCTGGTAAGCAGTGTGGGCGACTCCAATACGGCTGCCAGATTTCAGCTCGAAGCAAAAGCTCTGGCGCGATTGCAGCATCCAAATATCGTGCAGGCTCTGGATTTCGGTAAGCATGAAGGGCGTTTCTACTTTGCCATGGAATTCATTTCAGGGCCAAGTTGTGAGCAGTTGGTGGCTTCGGGATTTGGGCTGCCCAAGAGTCAGGTCTGGCAGATCGTGCGTCAAGTTGCTTCGGGGCTCTTGCATGCTTCCCGTCAAGGTTTGATTCATCGTGACATCAAGCCTGCAAATCTGCTGTTAATGCCGGCACCCGAAGGCTCGGTCGCTGCTGCCGTCAACAATGGAATTGTGAAGATCACTGATTTCGGTTTGGCAATGTTCACAGACCATGCTCAGAAAGACAATCGGCTGACGACTGCAGACAAAATCATTGGTAGTCCCGCATTCATGTCACCTGAACAATTCAGTGGCGGTGAACTTGATTTTCGAGCAGATATGTATTCGCTTGGAGCGACGGCGTGGAATCTGCTGTTTGGTGAAATTCCATTCAAAGGTGCCAGCATTGGCGCTCTGTATAAGCAAAAACAGAACCCGGACGCGATTGCACAAAACCTGCCTACTACCTTGACCGACAGTCAGTGGAGATTGTTGATGGGGCTGCTGGATCCCGACCGTGACCGCCGTCCACCTTCCTACGAAATGCTGATTGATGCAATTGATCAATTGGATGGCGTTGAGATGGTC
>JAPOKD010000918.1 GCA_029977825.1 Planctomycetota bacterium
CGGGGGCGTGAAGACGATGGGAATGAAGTCCCAGTTGATGCAGGATCGTGGCGTGAACATCCGTGACATAGTGGGGTTCCTCTACTGCATGAAAACCAATCTCATCGGTACTGCCGTGAGCGATTCCCCCTTGGATGCCACCTCCCGCCATCCAGACGCTGAATCCGTGGGGGTGATGATCGCGACCATTGGAACTCTGTGAGCCGGGGGTTCTTCCAAATTCGGTGGCGAAAACAACTAATGTTTCTTCCAGCATTCCACGCTGTTTCAGGTCCTGTAGCAGGCCTGCGATTGGACGGTCTACTTGCATCGCAAGCTCTGAGTGTTTGGCCTTCAGGTTGGAGTGCTGATCCCATGCACCTGCCGCTCCATCACCGTGCATGATTTGGATAAAACGGACCCCCTTTTCTGCGAATCGTCGCGCAGCAAGGAGTTGTTCTCCAAATGCCCGTGTCTCTTTCTGGTCCAAGCCGTACAGTTGGTGGGTGGAAGCTGTCTCCTGATCGAATCGAATGACGTCTGGTACAGCTGTTTGCATCCGGAATGCCAGTTCATAGGATTTGATTCGAGCATCCAGTGCAGGATCGCCGGGGTAATTTCTGCCGCTGATTTTATTTAGTTGATTGACTAATCCAAAACCGAGCTCCTGCTCGGCACGACTGACGCTTCCCTCAGGTTGCGCGAATTCGAGCGGATTTTTTGGATCGACTTTAAGCTTAATCGCGTCGTAGGCCGGGCCAAGATAGTGGCCATCGCTTCGGTCAAAAAATCGAGGCCCCATACTGATGAATTGTGGCAGGTTCTCATTCAGGGTCCCTAGCCCGTAATTCACCCATGCACCGATTGTTGGAACTCTGGGGTCCAGCATGTGCCGACCAGAATGAAATTGCACCTGCGCGCCGTGATTGTCATCGGTCGTCCACATTGACCGGATGACTGCGATGTCGTCGACTTTTGAGCCGATATGGGGGAACCAGTCACTGACTTCGATCCCGCTTTGCCCGTATTTTCTGAAGCCAGTTTGAAGAGGGTAAATCGTGTTGCGTTGTTGGCCGTTTGCATCATTGACTACCACAACACGCACTTTGTTCAGTTTTTCCGGTGACTGCACGTCTGCATAAGGTGTCTCCGCAATGCTCTTTCCTGCATACTTTGTCAGGGCAGGCTTGGGATCGAAGCTCTCCATGTGGCTCACGCCACCCCGCATGAATAGCCAGATCACGTTTTTTGCACGAGGTGCAAAATGAGGCCGACCATCAGGTGGGCCATCGCTCATTGCGGCTCTGGCTGGAGTGTCATTGGACAGCAGTGCATGCAGTGCTATTCCCCCTAATCCTGAGGCGGATTGAAGAAATGTTCGCCGACGTTGCAGGTTGGAGTGCGTTCCTGTTTTTTCGTGGGTGGTTCTCACGTGCCGGTTACTCAATTGGGTGAGACGCGAAGGTCTTTGGGACGTTAGCGAATGGTAATGAAATCGTTGTGGTTAAGGATCGACTGCACAAATCTGGCTCGGATTTGATCATCGTTCTTTATCTGTTCCAGTTCTGCCATTTGTGCAAAGTACTTCTCACACACCTTTGTTTCCGAGTCAGAAGGTAAACGCGCCAAGATCAATTCAAATGTAGCCTTAATGAAGTCGCTCGTTGTGTGTGGTCTGATCTCGTGGTGAACGTTTTTGGCGATCTGGTTTGACATCTCGATTGAGAGGCGGCTGTTGGAAAGTGCTAATGCCTGTTGTGGCACAATGCTTTCTGATCGTCGGTAACACTGCAGAATGTCGGCGTTATCAAACGTCTCCAAAAAACTGCTCTTCTGATCCCGCGAGTGTTTGAAGTAAATGCTTCGCCGCCGTGCTTCTGGACCAGGATTGATCGATGGTCCTCCCATGGTGGTGTCAAGTTCGCCAGCTAGAAGGAGTACGCTGTCTCGGATGACCTGCGATTCCATTCGACGTGAATTCATTCTCCACAGGAATTGGTTGTTGGGGTCTTTGGTAAGGTTGTTCGTAGGAACTGTTGCCGTTGACGTGCTTAGAGCGTAAGTGTCCGACGAGACAATCAGACGATGTAGGTGTCGAAAACTCCAGCCTGAATTGATGAACTCATTTGCAAGTAGATCGAGGAGATCTTTGTGGATTGGCTTGGGTGCGCGGAGTCCAAAGTCAAAGGTTGAATCGACAAGAGGTTGACCAAAATGCCGCATCCAGACATGGTTCACCGCAACTCGCGCAGTAAGTGGATTTTGATCTGAAGAGATCCACTTTGCAAAGGCAAGTCGTCTTCCTGTGCTGATGGGGGAGTAAGTCGCTGGGTACTGTTCTTCATTGTCAGCGGGTGATTCAAGGGCTTTGAAGGAACCTTTGATCGGAGTAAAGGGAGTGGGGGAATCTTGAAGTTGAGAAATGGTCGCTTGAGTCTGCTCGATTTTCTGGCTGATGTTTGCGAGTTTCTTTGGATCCGACGCGTTCACTGCCGCATCGTGTTCCAGTAACGCGAGTTTCCACTCTGCTTGCCGCTGCCCGGCAACGCCGGCGAGTTGTTGAAGTTCTGAGGTCGATAGCTTCTGCTCTTGATCGGCTTCAACTGATTGCAGCATTGCGATCAGCATTTTTTCGTGGGCCA
>JAPOKD010000810.1 GCA_029977825.1 Planctomycetota bacterium
GGATACCGTTTTCGTGGTGCCATTGATGAAATCAAGATCTACGACAGCGCACTCACTGCGTCTGAGATTGCCCAGCGATACCGACGACCTGAACAAAGCGACGCGACAATCCAGCCAAATAAGTCGTGGTCCTTTCAAAACCATCGCAAATCGGCCCTCACCCGCAGCCGCCAGGCATGGCGAAATGCCTCCATCGCTATTCGTTTGAATTCTTCAACAAAGGTAATGGAATCGCACTGGAATTCAGCCAAGGATGGTGATTTGGATTCTGATACATGGAAACAAGCAGAATTGAGCATTGATCCTGTAGCACTTCGTTCTCTGTCTAATGAGAGTCGTTTACGTATCAGTGCGGTCGAATTCAAAACGGGAATCCCCCGACCAGTTTCATTTGATCCAACAATGAGCTGCCACCGAATCAACCTCGATGGCATCATTCCCATTAATCCCGAGGGGGTCTCTGAACCCAGCAATGATGCAATCGAACGTGTTCGGTTCACTCTGGTAAACCCCACTGCAGAAAAACAAACTGCAAGACTAATGTTTGAGAAAACTGCAGCGGGGATCAAGCACCGCATCGGGACTCCCATCACTGGTATCTCGGCCGTGATCCGTGATCTCGATGGAAATCCAACGGGTATCCCGGTCCAACTGAGCAAAAACTGGCATCGACATGCTCTAGGTGGCGTTTACTCTGGGCAATGGTTTCACGGAATAAGCCAAGTACGCCTGCAACCCGGCGAATCATTGACCTTGGAACTGTGTTTGGTGTACGGCCACTGGGGAGGTATTCCCGCAGTCTCCCATTCACAACTATCTCTTATTGGTTGGGGCGGAAATCAACGCTGGGACCAAACAGCAATTGGATCGTGGGGTGAAAGTCTTTGCTTTGAACCTGAGCAGGTCCAAGCCGCATGTAGCATCACCGATGTTCGACCACTCATGGTACGTTCCATGAAGGGTGGCAATGACTGGGGGTGGACCGAGAACGTGGGCGGTGCTGACTACCTGCGACTTTTCACGCCCGATGGAAAGCGTGTGTCCCATGTTGGGATGCAGGCTGACTACCAGCGTCAAGGTCCATGCCTCACGGAAACTACCTACTCCGGAAGCATCGGTGACACTGGCGTTCACCAACATGTGTCAGTTGGCATTGCCCGCTCTGATGACCTCCTTGTGGGAACCTACCGGATAATCATGCGAGTGACCAAACCTGTTGATTACTCGCGATTTGTCATTTTCCAAACCGCTGCCGACAGCTACGCAACCACGCGTGATCGAAACCTTGCAGTGGGCAACCTGTCTGGCCTGATACGCGAGTGGCGAAGCCATCACATCACATTAACCACGCAAAAAGAATCACATCCAAATTTCAAACCTATTCAATTAGCACAACCAGCCGCATGGGCTTCCTTGCATGGCACTCGTCCAGCCTCTGACACAAAGGGCGCGGTCGCCTCTCGAGGATTTATCATTCGAGACTGGAGAGCACAGCTAGGTGGCAGAGCCGTTACCCCATGGGTTACTGAACACTTTATCCCATCCAAAAATTGCTCAACCCTCGATCTTGTCCCGCCACCTCATCTGACAGGCTTGCAACCCGGAGATTTCATAGAGGCAACGATCGAACACATCGTTATTCCAATCCATGCCGGCGATTACTACGGTCCAGATGAAAATCTTCGTGCTGCCTTGAAACAGCATGCAAACTCATGGCAGATGCTTCATCGTCAAGCAAAAGAAAACAAACGCACTGCCAGAGCAACAAAGGGGAACTTGACTTGTCTGTACCCGGACATCCAAATCGTTGCTGAAAATGATGCCGCAAGCTTCATCTTATCTGGAGGCATGAACTATATACCAATCACCATTCAGAATTTGACATCGCACAGTGGGTTCGATCTCACAGTCAACGGCAAACGATTTGATCAAAGTGTTCATGGTAAAGATTACTGGCAAACGGATTTTGATCCAAAGTCAAAGCGTTGGAGTCAAACGTATAACATTCCAGGATCAAACACGAACGCTCCTTTGGAAGTTAAACTTTCACCCAGACAATGACCGATTGCAATGTCCTGCATCACAGGATCTCGGATTACCTGTGATCATGTTGTGAGCCTCAAGGCAACACGAATCACCTCCACTCATCAGTCCCAGTGCAAATACAAGCATCACAATGCAAGCAAGCATCTTTTTTGCAGGCGATTTTTATGCACGTCGTCATCTCTGCTTTAGCAATGCTCTTGCGGAGAAGATCAGCCAACACGATTTCTCGATCGTCAACCTTGAAGCACCAATTGATGTCGATGACAAGCATCGCATTCGCAAAGTTGGGCCGTACCTCTCACAACCATCAGATTCAATTGCCCTGTTGAAACAACTTGGCATCAGTGGCGTCAGCCTAGCCAATAATCACATCTTTGATTTTGGGCTACAAGGATTAGAGAAAACAATCCGCGAGTTAGACGCTGCCGCAATCACGCACTTTGGGGCGGGGACCACGTTTGATCAGGCGTACAAACCATTTCAAGTCAATTTGAATGGTATTGAAGTCGCAATCATTTCGGTAGCGGACTCGGAGTTCGGCCATATTCGCTATGAGGACCAGACAGGTGGTTATGCATGGATCAATCACCCTTGTGTGGAGGATCGTATCATCGAAATGAAACGATCGTGCGATCATGTCCTCGTCATCGCACATGCCGGAGCTGAAATGATCGACATACCCCTGCCAGAATGGCGAGACAGGTACAAACGCTTATGCGATTGTGGTGCATCGGCAGTCATCGGACATCATCCACATGTTCCCCAAGGGTATGAGAGACACGAGGGCTCATTCATCTTCTACAGCCTGGGCGAGTTCTTTTTCGATACGTCGGCTCCTGATCCAAAACGCACTGCGAGCTTTGCGGTATCGCTCGAATTTACGCTGAGCAATGTGACCGCAAGCATTATTCCCCATCAACATGATGGTGATACCATCTCTCTTGATGAAACCGTGGCAAGCACTACTCGCTATCAACAACTTGAGCTTGCCCTATCAGAAAATGAATATTGGAAGCATTTTGATCAGGCAAGCCAGCAACTTTACGAAGATGTTTACCAAAAGTACTACGAACTCGCCATCCTCGGACAAACCGCGGATTCATCATGGTTGCAAAAATTCCGACACACAGTCAAACGCTTGCTAGCACCTCAGAAATACGAAGCGAAGTACAAAA
>JAPOKD010000678.1 GCA_029977825.1 Planctomycetota bacterium
AATTCAGTCAATGATCGCTGAGACAGAAAAAGAAGTGGATCGCTTGAACGTGGTCGCCAAGCGATCTGGCGTGATTATTTCACCGCCCACCCGTGAGCCTCAGAAAGAGAACGATGGAAGGTTGCCCGGTTGGACCGGGTCACCCCTGGATCGAGAAAACATTGGTGCGCTTTTGACGCCCGGTGACGTGATTTGCGAGATCGGAAATGATCAGGATTTCGAAGCCGTGCTGATTATTGACCAAGGAGATGTACAACTGGTCCGAGAGGGTCAGGAAGTCGAAATGAAACTTGACTCCCGAAGACTTGAGACCTTTGAAGGCATCATTGATGAAAAATCAAATGAGCCCCTGGATGCTGCGTCGCTCGGGATGTCCAGCCAGACCGGCGGCGATTTGCAGACGGAGATTGATCCGACCACAGGCATGATCATGCCAAGAAGTGTTTCCTATCAGGCGCGGGTTCCGCTCACGGTCGACGGGACACCCCTGAGAGCCGGATACCGAGGTTCAGCAAAGATTCATGTTGCTCCCATGTCCCTTGGCAGCAGACTTTGGCGAGTGATCGCAAAAACATTCAACTTTGAACTCTAGCTATTACGAAACATGGGAGCCATTTTGGTCAGATGACCATACCGTTCGAGGTAATCGCAAAGCAGATTTAAATTTCAAACAGAAAAGATCGTCTCAGTTTGCAATCGCGTAGCCGCTTTTGGTTTGGCTTGGATCGCAAGCGGGTGTATTAGCGGGCAACACCACGAGATGATCATAACGCCCACGATGACTTCAAATGTTGGAGTCACATGTTCATTTTTGTTGGCGATCAACGAATCCATAGAGTGATCGTCATAACACCAACTTCAAACCTTTTCGGAGAATTCAACGATGGCAGATGAGACCAACAAGGAAGATGCGGCACAGCCTGAGGCAGCAGCCGCTGCACAGTCACAACAGCCAGTGCAGGTTCAAGTAGTCGACGATCATGCTGTTGCAACCTACGCCAACTTTTGTCGTGTAACGGGGTCGCCAGAGGAATTGATTGTTGATTTCGGTTTGAATCCGCAGCCGATTGGAGTTCCCAAAGATCCCATTCAGGTTAAACAGCGAATTATCGTCAACTTTTACACCGCCAAACGACTACTGGCTGCATTGCAGATGTCGGTGGCACGTCATGAGTCCGTCTTTGGCGTTCTGGAGACCGATATCAATAAGAGGGTTCGTCCCGGTTTGAATCAGCCTGCTTCATCAGAAAAGAAAAGCTAACACTTGCTGACAACATCAAGCTCATTCTGAATCGATCAGACTGACAGATAAGATATCGCGTCGTGGCATTCGCTCGACGCGTTTTTTTGCGCCGTGACCTGGGTGACGGACTCGTGGGATCAGTTGGACCACCCGAGTTCAGTCGGGACGACCATTGATGCAATCGATCAGCATTCTTAGACGCCCCAACGCACGTCGATTGAAATGGAAGACAAGTCGTGGCAGTTCATTCAAATCGGGTTCGCCGATTTCTTCCGGTAAAGCACTGGTTTGTTGGTAGGTACCATCAACAAGGATGTCAGCGTAATGCTCTTGTATGTATGCCAGCTTTGAATCGGCAAGCGGCGCTTTCAGTCGAAAGACGAGCCGATCTTTGACATACCGCATGCTGTGATAAACACGATAGAAATTCAGAGTTTCTTCGATCGCTTCATCAACCGAATTGGTGATTTTGTACAGTCGGACATCTTCCGGACTGATCATGCCACCGGCGTTGAGTTGCTTTTCGATGAACTCGCCAAGATCTTTCCAGTAGCTGCCACCGGGGTGGTCAAGCAGTACCAGGGGAGTCATGGTCTGTTTTCCGGTTTGCATCAGCGTTAGGGTTTCCATGGCCTCGTCAAGAGTTCCAAAACCACCTGGCAGGCAAATCACGGCGCTGCATTCTTTAACAAACATCAGTTTGCGGGTGAAGAAATACTTCATGGTGACGAGTTTCGGGTCACCCTCGATGTACTCGTTTGCGCTCTGCTCGAACGGCAGCATGATGTTCAGGCCCAGCGATGCTTCACGCCCGGCACCTCGGTGACCAGCTTCCATGATGCCCCCACCAGCACCAGTAATCACCATCCAGCCATGCTTGGCCATCCGCCGACCAAGTTCGACGGCAGCTTGATACTCAGGGTGATCCGGCTTGGTTCTTGCTGAGCCAAAGATGGTGAGTTTTCGACGGCGTCGAAAGGGGCGAAATACCTTGAAGGCGTAGCGGAGTTCGCGCAGGGTTCGCGATAGTATCTTGAGGTCGCCTCGCGCGGTCTGGTCTTTTTCAAGCCGGCTGAGGGTGTGACGCATGACACGGTACATGTCCTGCGAGTCGACAGGCTTGATAGGATCATCGGCCGGTTGTGGCCGTTGGATCTCGTCTTCACCAATCGCTTCCAGAGGGAGGTCGTCCTGATTCATGCGATCATAATCCTGTAGGAAAGATTTGTTGTGATTTAGACGAGTGGCGGACTGGCTGGTTCGCTCAACCCGCCGCTGTGTCTGCTTGCGGATCGACACTTGCTCTTGGTTCCGGTCTTACACGAAGCATCTTGGCGATCAGAATTGCGAGGGGTGCCGCGGCGAAGCTCAGAAGAGCTCCCATCTTGACCGAGTCCTGAACGGCGCCGGCTTGAGTGAAGGCAGCGACCGATACAAACAGGGCTACAGTGAACCCAATACCCGCGACCATTCCCAATGTGACAACATGGCGATAGTCCATGCCTGCCGGTTTCTGAAGCTTTAAACCTTTCTCGGCAAATAGCGTCATCACCGTGATACCCAATGGTTTGCCAATTAGCAGCCCACCCAGGACAAGCCATGTACCTGTGCCGAGACTACTCATCACAACACCTGCATTGGCTAGTCCAAAGAATCCCAGGAAAAACTCAACAGGAGTTTTCCAGAAGTGCTCAAACTCATTCAATGTATCTTCGCGATTCTTCTCCGCTTTTGCGAACATGCCCAAGTCAGTATGGGCATGAGGCAGGAAAGGAATGATGGGGACCAGTCCCAAAGCGGCGTGGATATTCGCCTGATAGAAGCTGTACCAGCATAGAATTCCCGGACCCAGCAGGTAGACCCAGTGCGAATGTACTTTTGCTTTTTTTAGAAAAAACGCCAAGGCCATTGCTCCTGCGGTGAGCAAGAACCAATAGTATTGCAATGGCGCTTGCGGGTAAAACACCGCCAATATCATGAGGCCTGCCGCATCATCAGCAATCGCTAGCAACAACAGGAAAGCGATGGCGGGATGGCCAACGCCAAAGATCACTCTCGCGATCAGATAGCTGAATGCGATATCGGTAGCACAGGGAACCGCCCAACCCTTGCCGAAAACATCCTGAGTACCGGTCACGTAACAACCAATTACATACACAAGAGCAGGGCCTGCTATCCCGCCAACAGTCGCAAGCAGCGGCGTTGCTGCCTTTCGTGGGTTGGAAAGCGCGCCGCCTGGTAGCAGGGACTCCCACACCTCCTTGGCCGCGATTGCAAAGAAAAGTGCCATCAGGATGTCATTGATGATAAAGTGAATGGTCAAGCCATGATGACCTCCGTGGTCTTCCTCTTCCGTGGTTTCACTCGCTTCCGTCGAGGCGGCTGTTTCAGCATCTTCATCACCGTGATCATCCCCGTGAGCCCTCCACAGCGAGGTCCCATCGAAATCAACAAACCGGGTATAGCTGGTTTCAGGGGGGGCCGATGGATCGGATGAGCTGGTTGGACTTGGCGATGCCATGTTCGCCCAAATCAGAGCCGCT
>JAPOKD010000124.1 GCA_029977825.1 Planctomycetota bacterium
ACACGGGACCGAAGCAGATCCGAGTCAGCCGGCAGACTGTCACCTCCGGAGAGCAAAGTAAATCGATTACGGAATTCGAACGCCTGCTGGATTGGGTCTTAGCCGAAGGTGGTGATCGGCGAAGTGTGATCATTGCCGTCGGCGGTGGCGTGATTGGGGATTTAGCTGGTTTTGTAGCAGCGTCATTCACTCGCGGAATTCGCTTCATTCAGATCCCGACAACACTTCTTGCAATGGTTGATAGCAGCGTTGGTGGAAAGACAGGAATCAATCTGCCGAACGCAAAAAACATGGTCGGTGCCTTTTGGCAACCAAGCTTGGTTCTGATTGATACTGAAGTTCTTTCCACATTACCAGAGCGAAGCTTTCTCAGCGGATTAGCCGAGGTGGTCAAGTATGGCGTTATCGATGATGCCGATTTTTTTTCATGGCTGGAAATCAACGCCGGTGCTCTCGTCCAACGCGACAACGAGGCCTTACGCTACGCGATACAAGTCAGCTGCGAGTGTAAAGCTAGTGTTGTTGGTGAGGATGAACGTGAAACCAGTGGCCGACGAGCCATCCTCAACTATGGGCACACGTTTGCTCACGCTATCGAAGCGACTGCAGGCTATGGAAAACTCCTTCATGGCGAAGCGGTTTCCATTGGAATGCAAATGGCTGCCAGGCTGGCGATCGAGCTTGGTCTGACCGACGAGGGATTGCTAGAACGCCAAACCGAATTACTCATGGCATGCCAACTTCCCACTCGCCTTGCACAGGCTGATCCCGCCGCGATGTTACCCGTGATGATGCGGGACAAGAAGGTCGCTCATGGAAAGCTGCGTTTCATCCTTCCAACCAAGCTGGGTGCTGTTGATTTGGTCAGTGACGTCAGCGAAGAAGCAGTCATCAAGGCAATCAAAGCCTCTCAATAAGTTGGTGACCGGAAGTTTGATGGCTTGAACCGGGTCAGCATCGGGGGCTATGCGATCTGAAGCCATCAGAGATCACGTCGCAAATCACCGCTGAAAGTCGATCGTTTATTCGCGAAGTGTTCCCGCCAACGCTGCTCGTCATATCCGTAATCGACTTCCGGCTCAATCGCCTGAAGCAATGCCAAGACAGCTGGGTTCTTGCGTGTTTGCACGTAAACCTTCTTTTTGCCCCCCGTCTGTAACCCGCCACCACCATCCCCAAACCCTGCATTGATGGCTGAACTTGGCGCCTGCTCAGTTTTGTGAGTGGTAACAAGTGCATCGACGTAATTCATGGCAAGCTCTGGGTCCGGGAACCAAGCCAATGCGCGAGCAGCCCGATTCACCAGCACGTTGTCATTTTTTGTAAGGCATGGCAAATAGGTGGCGACAGCGGAACCGGCTCCATATTGAACCAACTGATCCAATGCAGCCTCCCGTATCACGTCATCTTCTTCCAGCAAACCAGCCTCAACCAAAGTTTTCACCGATACAGAATCGCGAAATTTCCCGAGCAATCTGATCCACAACATTCGCAGATTTCGGCTTTGGTTGCCGCGTTCGCGTGAATCAGTGAGCTGTTCAGCGATCGCACTTGATGCGAGTGGATCCTCAATCGCCTGCAACTCGGCTAAGGCTTCAGGAGACTTCTTTGTATTACGGAGCACTAATGCAACGAGACGCTTCACCTCTTTGATCCACTTCTTGGCATTTACATCAGTATCCTGTTGATAATCTTCAATGGCGACCGATTCCGGTAGCTCCCACCTTCCCGCTCGTGAAATCATCCCGCGGCCACGCATCAAGTCTGATGTTCGAATCCACTTTCCATTCTGCTTTTTGAACCCCAAACCAGCACGAGCTTTGGCATGCTCAGGGTTAAGCGTGATCGCGCGTTTTAGATGGTAGTCACGGTAGTGCTTCGAGTCCCCAGGCACGTTGCTGCCGGTGACGCACCAGACAGCTAACTGGTAATGCAATTCAGCATCGTTACCCGCTTGGGTCGCTCGAACTCGGTAGGCCTCAAGTTGCTCCGAATCAACGACTCTCCGCACACGGCTGGCCGGTAAAGCAACATGTATTTCGTCGTCCACCCGTACAATCACCGAGTCAGGCTTTCGACTTGCCTCTCCGGTCAAATGGCCACCACCAGAGATTTCCACTGTGTCCGCACGAACAGCGGTATCTGGCAGACCCGCAAAATGACCGCCAAGAACTCCAGCCATTGCGATGATAGAAAAGAGCCGGCTTTGCATTACAGATTCTCTTTCAGAACGGCTTCACTGGCCCCATTTTGAAACAAACACGGAGCACTGCAAAATCCAGCCCCCGAGCACCCCCATCGGTACTTTAGCCGGTTCCTCTGCAGATTGGGGCACTAAATCCCAGTCAAACGGCTTAAATAGGTGCGTTATCGTTAAAATCGTTCATCCAAACCTCGCTGGCTGACGATAGATACTTGACTAAAGAGATCATATTTATAGCATATCGAGACAAGCACGCTTTTTCACCCAAACACCCTGCCATGTCCGCACGGCCCAAACCACTGATGAACGCTCCCGTACCACCGGGTGACTCTGCCAAGCCAGATCCCAAGGCAAAACCGGCTGCACCACTCACAGTTCTCGCCCCCAACTCGGACGAACCGCGAGGTGCCTTGGCTGCCACACCGCCTCTGCATCCGACGGATGAGCTTCTTGAGGAACTGGACCGAGAAAGCCAAAAGCTGGAAACAGCCACTCCACAGCAGATTCTGAAATGGGCGGTTGAGCGGTTCGCTCCCAATTTCACGATGGCCACAGCCTTTGGTCCCGAAGGGATGACCATCATTCATATGCTGGCAGAGATTGCTCCTGAGACTCCAATTTTCAACCTGGATACGGGTTACCAGTTCAAGGAAACACTTGATCTACGTGAGCGAGTGAAAGAGAAGTACGGCATCGAAGTGGAATACAAGCTCCCTGAGTTGACGGTTGCTGAGTACGAATTGGCGAACGGTGGCCCGGTATACAAATCAAATCCAAACCAATGCTGCTTTGATCGGAAACTCAAAGTGCTGCACGACTCAGCCAAAGGTCACCACGCTTGGGCCAGTGCGATTCGTCGCGACCAGAGTCCTGACCGCGCTGCGGCGCCGATCGTAGGCTGGGACCGCAAGTTTCAACTGGTGAAAATCAGCCCGTTGGCGAACTGGAGCAAGAAAGACGTTTGGTCTTTGATCACCAGTGAGAACATTCCTTACAACCCACTTCATGATCAGGGCTATCCGAGTGTGGGTTGTTTCCCTTGCACCCGCGCGGTCTTACCTGGTGAAGATGAGAGGGCTGGTCGATGGAGCGGGTTTAAGAAAACCGAATGCGGGCTCCATTCTTCCTGAGCCGTGGAGCAACACGATGGTAATCTCCGCCCGCGTTCATTACGCTTGCGTTGCGATGCTGGAACTTGCAATTCAGCATGATGATGGAGCGCCCGTTGCGATTCGAGAAATAACAGATCGACACGGTATTCCAGGTCCGTTTCTGGTTCAGATTCTGCGCAGCCTCCGAGCGTTGGGATGGGTTCAGAGTATTCGCGGCAGCCAGGGCGGCTACCGGCTTTCGGTTGATCCCACCACCATTACACTGCTCGACATTGCAGAAGCCATTGGCTCGCAGGAAGCCGGGTGTCGAACCGAAGGGAAGGGCACTCCCATCGCCACTATGTTACAGGAACAATGGGACGATGCAGCCGATGCCTCGCGCAGCATACTTGGTCAAGCGACGTTGAGTGGGCTTGTAGAGCGTACTCAGCAGGGTGACGCAAGCATGTTCTATATCTAGATCGAATCTTACCTTGGTCGCGGACTCGTTGTGATTCCATGACGCGTGTAAGACTCGCTATTTTTTCTTGCCACCCGGACGTTTCCGCTTGCTCGGTTTTTCAAAGGTTGGTTCGGGTTTTGCCACCTGGCTTCGGATCCGTTCCGCCAAGGACTGGGACTTCACCGGAGCCGCTGACGTGCCACCGTCCAAACCACTCAGATCGAAGTGCTTCTTGCTTGGAAGTGTCCGCTTCACAATGATTCGCTCGCAGATTCCCCAAGCACTACTGGTAATGAAATAAATACACAGGCCCGCAGGAACGCGAAAGAAAAACAGCCCCATCATCAACGTCATAATGCTCATCATTTTCTGCGTGAGCGCTGTCTGCTCATCTGTGGCAGGAGGCATGAATAGCTTTTGCTGTGTCAAATACAGCACGACAACAATCACGGGAAGCACATTGAAGTACGGCCCAAGCCAACCAGTACCGCGTCCCGAAAGATAGTCCCACAACCAGTCACCCCAGTACGCCAGCTTATCAGGGCCAGCAAGGTTTGATGCCCAGTCGCTGAAACTCAACGCGGGCTGCTGCCTCATTTCAATATTTACAGACAGCGTTCGATACAGGCCCAAAAAGATCGGTAGTTGAATGAACATCGGCAGACAACCGGCCAACGGATTGAGTCCCACTCTCTGCTGCAACTCTCGTTGAGCCTTGAGTTTTCCCTCCATGTCATCCTTGTACTTTTCGTTGATTTTTTTCATCTCCGGTGCCAACTCCTGCATTCTCTGGGCGTTGACAGCGGCTTTTCTGCTTAACGGGAACATGCACCCACGCACAATTAACGTCAGCAGAATGATGGCGAGAGCGTAATTCCCAACGGCAGACAAGCCATGCAGCAGCCCCCCCAAGAACTTTGCGATCGTTGAAAACCAGCCGTAATAGATGCAATCCTGCAAGCCATACTGGGTCAGCAGGGAAGTGTATTTAGGACCTGCAAACAGTCGCAGCTCCTGCCGCATCGAATCGCCTGGCTCCAGCGACTTGCTCAGCGTATCTACAAAAAAAGTTGAATTGACTGCACGTTCCTGATGCTTAATGATCCCAGCGGGATCTGACGCAATACCTGCTCCACCCCGTTCAAGAGTAGTAAGAGAAGCTTGCCCCTTGGCGGGTACAAATGCAACGGTGAAATACTGAGAATCAACACCGACGTAGCTCAAGTCTCGACTGTCGTCAGCACCATCATCGGCGAACAGCAGCGGAGTCATCCCAAACCGTGGCTGTGTCGGATCAGCGTTACTCCGTTCTTCACCTTTCGCAGCCTTAAGTAATTCGAAGCCACTGACGAGCACATGGCCAGAGGCTTTGGTTTTATAAACAATGTCACGGGCGGCCGCTCCGCCCCAGTTCGGGCTGATTTTCGTACTGTACCACCACCCCTCAAGACTGATCCCGTTTGCTCCCTCGAGCCTGACGCCGATATCCTGCCGTGTGGTCCCTAAATTATCAACCTGAAGCCCGAGATCCAAAGCGTAGGATTGCTTAGGCAACTGGTAACTGCGACTGATCCGCAAGGCATCTCCACCAACTACCGTCATCTCGGCCTGACTGAGTTGGACCGAAAAGGAAGCTCTCTCTGCTTCTTTGTCTTTGGCCAAGCCAGCCACATCCCAATTCAAATCCATGGGATTAACGAGACCACGCATGGCAACGTTACTATCACCAATTCGTCTCTGGTTCACCTTGGCCAAGGTCAGGAGGCAGGACAGCCTTGTCAGATTACCCTTGATTTGATCTGGCCCTCCATCTCGCGCCAGACGCATGAGATCAAGCGGATGCTCACTCAGTTCGGCAGCAAGAGTCTCAGTTTTCGAGGCCCGGCTCACCTCGACGTCCACCTTCTGCCCCGGTCTCGTCTCAGACAAGATCAACACGAGATCATCGCGGGATGCAACAGCAACCCCGTTGACACCGACGATAATATCCCCGACTTCGATACCGGCATTGGCCGCTGGAGTGCCGGGACCGACAACATTAACAAGCACACCGTCAGTGGCTTCCAACTCGGTACCAGCAAAATAGCCAAGATAGCCACTGGTCACATCAACTCGACGATACTTCAACTCACCCTTACTGCCACGCTCAGTAAGTTCCACTCGTTCTACACCCGCGCCTTTGCTGCACAAAGTCACCAACATGTAATAGCCATCCGCGGCATCCATGGATCCGACGGTCAGCCATTCCGTGTTTTCTGGCCGCTTGATTTCAGGAACCGCTGCAGTGGCATCATCACCAGTCTGCTGATCTGCGCCCCCGGTATCCGGAGCAATGGAATTCGCGCCATCGACTACCGGTGCCTGCGGGTCCTCAGCAGGTACCTCAGCAATCGCAGGATCCGGCTTCACAGGAGGAACCCCCAGCCAAGACCTGAGAGTGATATAGGCGAAGAAGAACACCGATGAAGCGATGATGAACGTGAGCAGGCGACGTTCCACAATCAGTCCCAGTTATCTCGGGGAGAAGGCAAAGCAAGGCTGCGGCACAGCCTTTGGCCGATTCCACACGTCGCAGAGATCAGCTCACAAACCCGTATTCTGCCCACCAAAGCAAATCTTGGGAAGGTGGAAGCCAGCCCCTGAGAGATCACTTTTGCCGCGAAACCACGACCGACAGGCAACTGTACAAAAAAATCACCCCATCAAAGACAGGGTGATTTCTCGTGTTGCCAGTCACGACCGCCTAACCGTCAGGGTCGGGTGGCGACTTCCAGAGGTGGCACAACCCCCAGATAAGCCATCATATCGCTGATTTCCTGAAGGGTCAGATCATCCAGAAGACCGCTGGGCATGATGCTGCTGTTGCTCGGCAGGATCTGATCGATCTCCTTCTCATTAATCACAACGACCTGATTATTCGCGTCCCGGAGTTCCATGGTTTCGTCAGTGCGTTGACTGACCAAACCTGTTAGCACTCGCCCATCCAGGGTTAAAACCCGCTTACTCGCGTACTGATCACTGACCACATGTGCCGGGAACAAAATGGACTCGAGAATCTCACGCTTCGTAAAACGTCTCCCGATCCCTGACAGTGATGGCCCAATGGACTCACCATAGTTTCCGAACTGGTGACACTGTGCACACTTCGCCTTGGTAAAAGCCATCCGACCGTGAGCAGGATCGCCAAAACGCCCTTTATCACTATCCATGTACTCGACGAGCTGTTCAAAATCCCAACGTGAATCGGCGGGATCAGGCAACTCCGCAGGCACTCGATCGGGATTCACTTTGGCGTACCACTTTTGCCAGGGCCTCATCGAAGTCGAAGCTTTTTCTGGACGCTGCATTCCGGTCCAGTGCTCAAGCAGAGCCTCTACATTTTCGAAACTGTCGCCTTTATTCTCTGCACGAACTCCGAGCAGAATCAGTTGCCGAATAGCCATTGGATCATCGGTGGCAACATCGACCGACGCCAGAGCTTTGATAACCTCCGAAGCTGTTTGATCTTCCAGAACATTCAAGCTCCGCACCAGATAATCCCAATTGTCACCATCAGGTTTTTGAGCCAAAGCCATTGCAACCAGGGCCCGGCGTTCTGGTTCTGTTCTCCAAAGCCCACGCAAGTATGCACTTGATTCTTCATCCTGTGCCGTCGCAAACATTGCAACAATGCCCGTCCGCAAACGTCTTTCGATGTCACCCGGTTTTGGATTGGCAATCAGCTCACGGTCCAATTTCCGAAGCACTTCAGCTGTTGAAGCATCGATCGGCCGGGGCAAACGATAGATTGCTGCGAGAGCAGCGTTGCGCCAGACTGCACCCTGCTCAAGGATTGCAACCACATCCTCTTCGGAGAGCGACTTGGCAAAGTCCCGTGTCGCATTCATCAAGTACATTGACAAGGCGTTCGACTTTGCCTCGTTGGCAGCGTTCTCGTAATACTTCAGAATCTGAAACCGTTGCTCCGCGGTCCAATCGTTAGAAAGAAACTGCAGGCACATGGCGACCAAGGTGCGATCCTGCTCTGGGTCGTCACCGGCGATATACTCCAACGCTCGTTCAGCTACCTCGTCAGCTTGAAGGTATGCTGCCAAGCGAATCAATTCGTGATTCATGCGTGCATCGCCTGCAGGAAATTCCTCAGCGATCTGCTTTCGCAAAGCAACCACTTTATCGGGCGATATTTTCCCACGATGCAGGGCAATCTGGCACAACCGAAGTGTATCAACAAAATCCGCATCACTTAGAAAATCCGCCATCAACGCACTGCTGCGATTGAGAACTTCCATGCAGGTCTCGGGTGTTGGGTCTGCATTGACCAGCGCCAGCATGCCGACCAGTGAAACACGTGGATCTGCACTATCAAGAACCTCATCTCGCCAATCCTCGACTGGCATTTTTTCAAGCAACCGTCTTGCAACGAACACAAGTGACCGATCCTCTTCCGCGAGCAATGGCAACAATTCATCGGCGTTTTCGGGCAAGTTGCCGCTTCTCAGAATTGCTTCACAAGCGGCACGCTGAACGCGTGGATTGCTGTCAGAAAGCATTTCTACAAGTCGCTTCTTGCTTTGTTCATCCGGATGTAGACCCATCATGTAAGCCGCTTTTGCACGCACTGCTTCGTTGCCTGCTTCGCTGAGTTCCAGAACCAAATCCTCACTAGGAACTGGACCAAACAATTGCATCAAATCCATCGCGCGAATTCGGTACTGAGCGGGATTGTCATTGCTGTAGGCAACTCCAGCGACCATGGGGCCCCAATTATTCCCCAACTCCCGTTTAATCGAAGCAATCTCCTGGCGGGCCCAAGCGGACTCCAACTGAGGCTGCCTGACTGCTGCGGCAATACCAGTTCCAAGATTCTTCATGCGATCGGGAATATCACCTTTGTAGACAACACGGTAAACGCCGCCAGCAGTTCCTCTGCCACCCGTGCAAAAGTACATTCCTCCATCTGGACCAACATCAAGATCTGTGACGTTGAGAGGCTGCCCCTTGAGAAACACTTCGCTGTCTGCGATGAATCCAGCGCCCCTTGGCTTCAAGCGGACGTTGAGTATTCTCCCCTCGGACCAGTCTGCAAGAAACATCGAATTGTGGTAGCGAGCGGGGAACATGTAATGCTCGTAGCATACGGCTCCGGTAGGACTGCCTTTTCCTGTTTCCAGCAGATTGGGCAGGCGATCAAAGTAGTACTCGGGCCACTTTGCCCAGCCAGTACGCCAACCAAATTCACCAGCTTCGGTCACATCGTAAAGAGCTGTGGGTCGGTACCAAACAGTGTCAACATCTGACTCCATGTCTGCATCGTGTACAAACAAACCGCCGTTGGGATGGAACACAAGGTCATAAGCATTTCGAATTCCACCGGCGACGCGTTCAACGAAGGAGCCGTCGGCATTTGTACGAATCACAGTGCCACCCGGCGCCTTGATACCAAGACCATGACCGGCTGGATCTTCATAACGGGGAAGCAGATCCCCTTCGTACGATTTGGGTAATGTCTCACCCGGTCCACCTTTGCCCGTGTAACGGGTGTGACTTCCAAGCACAACGTAAATCATACCATCAGGTCCCAAGCGGATTCCGTGAGGTCCATGCTCACCACCATTGCCTTTGAACTTGACAATCGCCTTGACCTGTTCCAATGTCCCGTTCCGATCAACATCCGTTAATCGATAAAGTGCGGCTCCCTCAGGACCATCACCAGTGACGAATACCTCGCCGTTTAGAGCGAGGATTCCCTGACATGATTTGACTTGATCGCAATAAGTACGAACCTGCTCTGGAATGCCGTCTTCGTCTTTGTCGAAAACGAGCAATAACGGCCCATCTTCCTGAGACAGGATGATATGCCCAAACTCGTTGAAGGTCATAGCGATGATCGAACCCACCTGTTCATCACTCAAGACGCGCTGGACTCCAAATCCTTTCTGAATCTGAAATCGCTCACGTTGCTCTGTCTGCTTTTCAGCCACGACATCGACATCACGATCCCATGGCACGGTATCACCAAGTTTGCCAAAGGCAGCGGCTGAGCCCCACAAACGATCGTTAAACAAAACCGTCTCCCACATGGGGCTCTCTTCCGTGCTCGTACGCCAGGAAGGGCTACTGCTGAATGTGTACCACTTGTTGGCATTTTCTGGTCGAATCGAAACCCGTGCAGCCATCGCTGCTGTGTTCCCATGCGTGTTGACAACCCGAACGGCAACGACATTACGGCCAACTTCCAAGTAGTTGGAAATATCAAAGTCCTGCATCTGGCGAGCAGAGTTTCCACGACCAATCGACTTGCCATTCACAAAAACTTCGTACTCATCGTCGGCTGCGATTTCAATTCGCCCGGACGCCTTTGTACGAAGATTGATTGGCTTGCGGAATAAACAGACTTCGCCTCGTGGGATATCAACACCCACTCGGCTGCCATTTTTCCAAATCCACTGAGCCTCCTCAGCGGAAAGGTGAGAAACATTTGCGACCGTGCAAGTCGCTATCACAAACAATAAAAATAGTGAGCGGATAGGGCCGTCCATGGCAATATTCATTCAATCGGAGGAACGTAGGGGTCCACTGAACTGCGGAAGATTAGGTGCGTTCCCCGGTTGAATGCAAGATTGATCCTGAGCCGGAAACACCCCCAGAACGAGTCGCGTGAGCACCGCCCTTCGGAAAACGCCCCAATGCGATGGCAAAGCTCCGTTTGTCCTCCACGAACCCCGAACAACCCGACAAAAGCACAAAAGAACGTAAAAACGGGAATAAAGTTTGAACAAACACTCCCCAATGCCACCAACTGACGGCCTGCAACCAGCCATTCGGAATGCAATTATTGAGCAGAAACCCAAGACAGCACAAATGCTTTCAAAGTGCCAAAAACATGGTCGACTGACAAAAAAAAA
>JAPOKD010000888.1 GCA_029977825.1 Planctomycetota bacterium
GACCCGATTGCCAGCATCGCAGTATCTCTCAAGCTCGACTCACCTGACTGGGGTATACCTACCCTGCAGTGCCCAACAGCTTCCTCGTTGCCAGACCAATGTCGGGCTGTCTCATCAGCGACTCACCCACGAGAATTCCCTTCACGCCGCCCGCACCCAAGACTTGAACATCTTGATGGGTACGAATTCCGCTTTCCCCCACCAGAAGTCGGTCCTCGGGAATCGACGGTCGAAGTTCAAGCGTGTGATCGAGAGATGTTTCGAATGTACGCAGGTTCCTGTTGTTAACTCCCACAAGTCTTGTGCCGGTCGCCAGCACAGCGGGTAGATTTTCTGGGTCGAACAACTCGATCAACGTCTGCATCCCAAGTTCAACTGTCTGATCATGCAGGCTAAGAAGTTGTTCGGGCGACAAACATTCGGCGATCAATAGAACACAGTCTGCTCCAGCGGCACGCGCCTGAAGCAACTGATATCGATCAATAATAAAATCTTTGCGAAGAAGTGGCAGATCAACAGCCTTACGGATGTCGACCAGATAGTCGAGTGACCCCTTGAAGAATGGGGCATCAGTCAAAACGCTGATACATGCTGCGCCGGATTCAGCATAGCTGCGTGCAATCTGCACCGGATCAAAGTCTTCACGAATCAATCCTGCAGAGGGACTAGCGCGTTTGACCTCAGCGATCAGCCGGACCGCCGATCCTTCCTCCAGAGCCGCGTGAAAGTCACGACAGGGGGGCAAATCACGAACCAGCGACTCGAGCAAATCACTGGGCTGCTGCCCACGATCCATCTCGATCGTTTTTCGGGTCTCTACGATAATCTTGTCGAGAATCGTCATTAGTGCTTGAAGTGCCGTCTTCCGGTGAACACCATTGGCATGTCACATTGGTTGCAGGCGTCAATGACTTCGTCATCACGTCTTGACCCACCTGGCTGAATGATGGCGACGATGCCAGCGTCTGCTGCCGCCTCAATGGAGTCCGGGAAAGGGAAGAACGCATCGGACGCGAGCACCGATCCGGCCGCCCGTTCTCCTGCTTTTTCGATTGCGATTTCAACGCTATCAACGCGACTCATTTGGCCGGCACCCACACCAATCAGTGACGTGTCTTTGCCCAAGACGATCGCATTACTCTTGACGTGCCGGACCATTTCCCATGCAAACGAGACATCGTCCCAGAGTTCGTCTTCAATCTGCACTTCCGTGACCGTCTTCCACTGCAAGGATGAACTTGTCATCCGGTCAGCATCCTGTACCAGTATTCCGCCGCTGATAAACCGCCTTTGAATCTGCGGTGATGGCTCGTCCAGTCTTCCGGCCTGCATCAAGCGAACGTTGTCTCGCCACCGAGGTCGCGTGGTCAACAAACCAACGGCCTGCGCTTCGAAGTCCGGTGCAACAATCGCCTCAATGAACAAACCCGGTTCACAAAGCAATTCAGCAGTGGCGGTGTCCACGGTCCGGTTGAACCCGATAACCGAACCAAAGGCACTGAGGGGATCACCTGCAAGCGCTTTCCGGCAGGCCTCCACAAGCGACTCGTCGGTAGCGGCTCCACACGGATTGTTATGCTTCATGACAGAAGCAGCCGGGCCACCAAAACCCCGAACAATCTCCAACGCTGAATCCAGATCCAACAGATTGTTGTAAGACAAGTCCTTGCCGCTAATCTGCCGCGCAGAGATTACATTAGCCGACCTGACATTTGGATCGCTGTAAACGGCAGCACGTTGGTGCGGATTCTCACCATAACGAAGCTGCGTCTTTCGTTTCAACGAAAGATGCAAACTGGCTGGGAATTCCCCTCCAATATTCTCACCACGCATGAAATCAGCAATCGCACGATCGTACCCAGCAGTATGATCGAAAGCATCGGCCGCAAGTTTTTCACGAAGTGCAAAACTGGAACCGCCAGTCGAATCCAATTGCTCAAGCAATTCTCCGTATTGCTCAGGGCTGGTAGCCACCGCAACATCGTTATGGTTCTTGGCTGCAGCTCGGACCAGACTTGGTCCCCCGATGTCAATTTGTTCCACGCACTCAGCTCGAGTGGAACCGGCACGTGAGGCGGTTGCCGCAAAGGGGTACAAATTCACCACAACAAGATCGAATGGCTCAATGTCGTGATCATTGATTGCATCCATGTGATCATCGCGATCTCGAATCGCAAGAATACCACCGAAGATTTTAGGGTGAAGCGTTTTGACCCTGCCATCGAGCATTTCCGGAAATCCGGTGTACTCAGCAACGTCCTGCACATCAATGCCGGACTGTTCCAGATGTTTACGGGTTCCGCCTGTGCTGTAGATACGGACTCCTGCTCGCTGTAAGCCTGCGGCCAAATCGGCCAGGCCCATTTTGTCGCTGACGCTGATCAGAGCGGTTCGAATGGGGACGACGTCGGACACGTTCGTAATCTGGGGTTGAAAGGAAAGATTAGCCAAAACCGGGCAGCAAACATCACGAAACACCACTCTCGCATCCCTGCATCATTGGCACTGTTTTATGAGGTCATGGGCAATGGTCAAGCGGGTACACGTCAGGAACCGATGGCTCGAGCTTTTTTCAGCTGTCGCCAACCTGATAACCGCCAAGGTGGAAGTCGCTGTCTTTACTGCATCTGACGGCACAAAGCCAGAATCCAGCCGGTTTGAAGCCTGCGGTGTCGCCAAAACGACCGCATAAAAAACTTAAGTTGTGAAGTAAAAAAGTCCTTCGACCATCTAAGATCTCACCATGAAAATCATCCCCAAGACAATCAAGGTGATCACATGGGCCGGAATCCTGGCCCCAATTCTGGTGATCCATGCCACAGAGAAGTTAATCGCCCAAGCTCCATTGGACTTCACCGAGACCGGC
>JAPOKD010000795.1 GCA_029977825.1 Planctomycetota bacterium
CCCGGACGGCAAGAACTATGAAATCATCGCGACTGGATTTCGCAACCAGTTTGACGCTGCACTGAATCAGGATGGGGAACTATTCACCTACGATGCCGACATGGAATGGGATCTCAATACTCCATGGTACCGCCCCACTCGAATCAACCACGTGATCGACGGTGCCGATTACGGCTGGCGAACGGGCTCGGGAAAATTCATGGACACCTGCAGCGATACGTTTGGTGCAGCTGTTGACGTCGGGCTCGGCTCTCCCACCGGGGTCGTTTTTGGTTACGGAGCCAAATTCCCAGCCAAGTACCAAAATGCCCTGTTCGCCTGTGACTGGTCGTACGGAAAACTTTATGCAATTCACCTGGAACCTCAGGGCTCAACCTACACCGGCACGTTCGAAGAATTCGCCAGCGCCCAACCGCTGCCATTGACTGACATCCGAATCAATCCACGCGATGGCGCGATGTACTTTGCAACCGGTGGCCGTCGTGTCCAATCAGCACTGTTTCGTGTCACCTACAACGGGCCCGAATCCACGGCTCCAGTTCAATCCGACGGCACTGCTCAACCACAGCGAGACAAGCGGCACGCCCTGGAAGCTTTTTTACAGAGAGATGCAGCTGAAGCGTCGGCAGAAGAACTGAATGAGATTTGGCAGAATCTGGGGTCACCCGATCGTGGACTGCGGCACGCAGCACGCGTGGCCCTGGAAAGACAGCCCGCAGAGACATGGCCCGATCGTATCACTTCGGAAGAAAACCTGTGGATCAAGACCGCCGCGATGATCGCCTGGGCACGCGTGGCTTCTGCCGAAGAAGATAAACAACAAGCCAAGAAAGCAGCACGAACAATTCAGGAGCAGCTGATTCAACTTGACTACGCCTCGCTTGACCAACCCCAGTTGCGACTGGATGTCCTGCGAGCATTAACACTCAGCCTGACTCGAGGTGGACAACCAGCGGATGATCTCCGCGTTCCCCTGATCGCATGGCTCGATGGAATCTATCCAGCCGTCACTCCTCAGGAAAACCGTGATCTGTCGGGGATCATGCAATTCCTGCAGGCCCCCTCCGCCGTCTCGAAAGGCATGGCATTACTCAACGATGCATCTGGCCAGGAAGAACAGATCACCTATGCCATGCACCTCAGACATCTCAAGAATGGCTGGACACCTGAACTGCGGGAAAACTACTTTCAGTGGTTTGTGTTGGCGGGTGGATACCATGGCGGCGCCAGACTTGCGAACTATCTGGCAGACTGCAAGAAACAGGCAATGGCTTCGATTCCGAAATCGGAGATGACGTCGTCCTTGAAAGCAATCGTGGAAACTCCGCCAAAGCGTAACCCACTGCAGTTCACAATCGAGCCGCGTAGCTTTGTGAAAGAATGGGGCATGGGTGATTTTCATGAAACGCTTGCCAAAGGGGTCCCTGCAGGGCGTAACTTCAAGAATGGTCGCAAAATGTTCGGTGCGGGAAGCTGTTACGCTTGCCATCGCTTTCAAGGGGAAGGTGGTGCCGTCGGCCCCGACCTGACATCGGCTGGCGGAAAATTCAGCGCCAAGGACCTGCTGGAAACCATCGTTGAACCCAGCAAAGCAATCAGCGACCAATACGGCGCCAGCCAATTTCTGCTGGATGATGGCACCCTGCTTGTCGGTCGCGTGATGAATCTGAAAGAGACCGAATACTGGGTCAACACGGACATGATGAAACCGAGCACCATCACGAAAGTCAAGGTAGACACCATCGAGGCGATTCGCCCATCACAGGTATCGATGATGCCCAAAGGGCTGCTCAACACCATGACCGACAAGGATGTCCTTGACTTGCTAGCCTACCTGATCTCGGCAGGCAATCCTGACCACCCGTTATTCAAGAAATGATAGACTTGGGAGGTCGATTTAAAAACGGGCTCGACAGGTTGTGTTCCCTGACAGGTTTTGTCTTGCGATGCAGAAAGCCGAGAGGTGTTCCACGGAACACCGCACACGTTCCACTGCCCGAGTCAAACTTCTGTAACCCACAAAATCCTATCACATGATAATGCAACCATGTCTGAAATCGCTGGTCCTGATTCAGCCTTTGCTGATTCGATGGACATTCGGCTGCACCTTGTTGTTGTGCTACCTGCTACTGGGAAATATCGCTAACGCCCAATCACCCAACATTGTGATTCTGTTTGCGGATGATCTTGGCTACGGAGAACTGGGCTGTCAGGGCAACCCTGAAATTCCGACGCCGCATATTGATTCCATCGCAGCCAATGGAGTCCGTTTTACATCAGGCTATGTGACGGGTCCCAATTGCAGTCCGTCACGTGCTGGCATGTTGACGGGCCGAATCCCGACACGTTTTGGATACGAGTTCAACCCTACCGGTGCGAGGAACGAAGAACCAGGTTTTGGATTGCCTCCCGAGGAAATCACAATTGCAGAGTCATTGCACGATGCCGGATACACCACTGGCTTGATTGGGAAGTGGCATCAGGGTGGGCAAGCCAAGTACCACCCGTTTCGACACGGCTTTGATGAGTTCTTTGGATTCACGCATGAAGGGCACTATTTTGTTCCGCCGCCTTACAAAGGCGTGACCACGATGCTTCGTCGCAAAACACTTCCTGGTGGCAGCGAGGGTCGCTGGATCGGCAACAAGGGATTGATCTACAGCACCCACATGGGTAGCAACGAACCTGATTATGATGCCAACAATCCGATTGTTCGTGGTGGGCAACCGGTTGTAGAACACGAGTACCTGACCGACGCTTTAACCCGTGAGGCAGTTGATTTCATTGACCGTCATGACGATAAGCCTTTTCTGCTGTACCTGGCTTACAACGCAGTCCACAGTCCGCTTCAAGGTGCAGACGCCTACATGAAGAAGTTTGCCCACATCGATGACGTGCATCGCAAAATTTTTGCTGCGATGCTGGCTAATATGGATGACAGTGTGGGCGCTGTTCTTGCACAACTGCGCAAGTCAGGACTCGAAGACAATACGCTGATTTTTTTCCTGAGTGATAACGGGGGTCCCACACGGGAGCTGACATCTTCGAACTTGCCCCTCCGAGGATCGAAGGGGCAAATGTATGAAGGAGCGATTCGGGTTCCATTCATGGTTCAATGGAAAGGCAAATTACCCGCCGGCAGGATCTATCAAAAACCTGTCAGTTCGATGGACATCTTTGCCACCGCGACTGCCATCGCTTCGGCAGAGAAGCCAAAGCAAGTCGAGGGCGTCAACCTGATTCCCTACCTGACCGGGGAAGATGACAGTCG
>JAPOKD010000853.1 GCA_029977825.1 Planctomycetota bacterium
AACTGCGGTCGTGGTTGATTAAACGATGCTTGTTCGTTGTTACACGAGATGTTTTTGTTTTCCTTTAAGGGAAAGGGCCGTTCAATCCATTGGATTGGGCGGTCTTTTTTTGGGTCGATGCGAAACAAGAGGGCCCGCTGTGTGGCTTGCCTGTCTGGCGTGGGAACCGATGAACTGGCGTTTAGGGTGGCGGGGAAAAATGCTTGATATCGTTGGAAAGCGAGTCTGCCTTGCTACTATTTTGCGTAGTTGTGAGTAGAATGCCAGGGTTTTGTGGTCGGGCTATTACACTTCGTTACGACGTGGTATGTCCTACAGTAGAAGTGGAAGCGGCTTGCAGGGGGGCCTTTGAGAAACGGCCGAGGCCCGTCTCAAGCGTTAACGAACGCAGTCGCGTCGGAGTCTGGTTTTGTTGCCGTCATGTGCGTTTGTACTCTCGTCGGCGTTGGGAATTCAGATTGCGTTTCAATGTGATTTGATCATGTGGGGTGAACTGGATTGATGCTGCCGCGCCGACGCATGCGAAACGTACTGTTACTGACCCTGTTTGTTTGTGGATCATGTGTTGCGGCGATCTCATGGTGCGTTGGTGGACAATTGGTCTCGCCGAACAAGTGTGTGGTGGGGCCGATTCCTGTAGGGATGTCCGGAGCGTCGATCAGCCTGGACACGGACATTGGGATGAAGGTGAAGGGATGGCACATGCGGTCGGTTGATGCCACCGCTACCGTCATATTGCTACATCCGATTCGAGGGGATCGCCGATCAATGCTGGGGCGGGCTGCCATGTTGGGCAAGGCCGGCTATTCGACCTTATTGATCGATTTGCCATCGCATGGGGAATCAGACGGTGAGATGATCACGGCGGGTTGGCGAGAACGACACGCGGTATCCGCAGCTGTTCACTTCGTCAAAGAACAGAATCCCAATCATCGGGTTGCTATTGTTGGGTGGTCACTAGGTGGAGCAGCAGCGCTGTTCGCGTCTCCCTTGGACGTGGATGCAATGGTTGTGGAATCCGTTTATTCAAATGTGACAGAGGCGGTCCATAATCGAGTAAGCCAGAGGCTTGGCTGGATGCATCACGCGATTGCACCCTGTTTGACGAGCCAGTTTTATCTAAGGCTTGGTGTCACTGCTGGGGAGCTGAGCCCGATTGAGTATGTTCCGGATGTCGATTGCCCGTTATTGGTGCTTGCGGGAGACGAGGACGCTCATACCACGCTCGCGGAATCAAAGCGAATGTATGCTGCTGCCGTTGAGCCACGGCAAATGTTTCTCTTTAAAGGTGCAGCCCACCAGGACCTGCACAAGTACGACCCTGACGCCTACGAAGAAACGGTTGTTGCATTTTTGAATAAGTGGCTTGGTAGATAGGTTTTCGGAACTGCCCTAGGATCCGTCTTTGCCGCAGGTGCTGTGATACCTCAGGGATGCATGTGGGCATAGGGACACGTCTGCCTAGCGCATGAGAGCTGGTGAATCTGTTGTGTGCCTGCGTTGGTCTGGTGTGTGCTTGCGTTGAACGGTGTCTTGCGTCTTTATCTCCTGCGTCGGGAGCGGTAAGGGCGAACTTGCCAGCGGTGGGGCTTCGAGAAATCTCAAAGGGGCGTGTTTTCACGTTCCGGACGTGATGGCGATTCATGGGAGATCGGGGCTTGCGTTGCTTCGGAGCCTGTTTCCTGGATAGCAGGAAAACATGAGTTTTAAATCAGATGGGTATCGTCGTGACAGTTTCTGTTCTGGGGTGACATACGCATAAAATGCTCGGTTTCCGGATGGTTTGTTGCGCTTTTCATCGCATGTTTGGGCTGTTTGATTATGCTTGGGGCAACGCGTGTTTTTGAACTTGGAGTTAGTTGTATGATGCGAGACAAGTGGCAAATGTTGCCCCTGAACGGTGCTGTGTTGCTTGGTGCTGTTGTTTGGTTGGCTCAGGGAACTGCGGCTCAGGACATCACCAAGAAGCGTTTGGATCATGACGCTTATGATCTGTGGAACACGGTTTCTCGAGAGAGCGTGTCTGAAGATGGACATTGGGTCATGTACACCGTGCAGAACGGAGCCATCGATGGAGAAGCGACACTCAAGTTGTTTCATGCAACGAATGGAAAACGGTATTCCATTCCACGTGCTGCCAGTGCCAAGTTCAGTTATGACAGTCGTTATGCAATCTACCGCGTAATGCCTGCGAAAGAGCTGGTTGAAAAGGCCCGTCGCGACAAGAAAAGCAGCATGGACGTCCCCAAGCCGAAGCTTCAATATCTTGAATTGTCAACTGGAAAGCTAAGCACCATTGAAAACGTCACGTCATTTCGCACCGCAGAGGAGGAAGGGAAATGGCTTGCCTATCTGCTCGGAGCCAGTGAGGAGCCGACTGATTTAAAAAGCCAGAAACAGAGGGCCGAGACCTATCAGGTGACAGGGAAGGGATTGCAGCAACTGATGAAGCCAGTGAAGTTGAAAAGCCGCGAGACGTTGGCGCTGGAACGCGGTGAAAAAGAGCCCGAGTCAAAAGCTGAACCGAAGCCTAAAAAAACTGTTCCAGAAGGTGCAAAGAAGGGTGAAAAGGCCGGTGGGGAAAACAAGAAACGCAAAGCAACCGGCGCTCCGTTGGTGCTTGTGAATATGGCGACAGGAGTGCAGTGGTCGTATCCAAACGTCGTGAACTACGAATTCGCAAAAAACGGAAAACATCTGGCGTTTACAACCTCCGTCGAAACACAGCGAAAAACTGATGGAGCTCAAAAGGAAGGTGCAAGCAAAGCTGCTGACGGGTCTGATGCAGACGGAGTGCATCTGGTTCACCTCGATGCGGTTAAGCTCACGTCGGTCACAACAGGGTTGGGAGAGTACAAGGGTTTGCAGTTCTCTGAGGATGGGGCCAAGTTGGCCTTCCTCACCAATAAGGATGACTACGCTGCAAAGACTCCGTCGTGGAGCGTGTTACTGGCAAACACACGGGGTGGCGGTGCAAAAAAAATTGCAGGTGAAGGAACTGAGGGTATCCCTTACCAATGGTGGGTA
>JAPOKD010000859.1 GCA_029977825.1 Planctomycetota bacterium
GAACCAGTTGGATCGGTCCATTGATGCGTGATCAGATGCAGATTGCGATTGCCCCCGGTGGTTTGGCATTCTGCCGCTCCATCTCTTACTCGCCAGTCTTCCATCGGATTCGCCCAGATGCGGGGATCCAGCCAGACACGATCATGAGTTTTGGACCACGACACTTTAGTACTGAGATCTGGTGAATGCGCTAACCGAGTTGTGTCACGGGTCGCTGCCTGCTCCTCCGATCGTACTGTTCGGGGTAGACCAAAACACGCTCCTCCAAGAGCGAGTATCTTCAGGGTGATGCGTCGGGTAAGAGACTTCATCATGTGATCCTTCTCATTGGTAATGCCATTCTGTCCTGCTTTCTGACGCACCTGTTTGGTGGCGCACCTGCTTTGTGACACAGAGCCTGACTGACTCTAGAGCTCGATTCCTGATTGTCCATCCCAACGGACAAAGCCTTCGATCGCAGCGTACTCAGCCAAGCCGATTTCATCATACCTTCTGGCTGTATCAGCGTTGCGTTGCTCCGCACGTTGCCAGAATTCCCGCACATCTGATCCGGGGAACAAGGCTCGGTCTTTTTGAGATTCGTGTTTGAAGATAGCCGCTCGCTTTTTTGCAACTTCCGTTGGGCTCAGCGGCACTGCCATTTCGATTTGGTGAGGAGGCCATTCCTGCCAGGCTCCACGGTAGAGCCATACGGCGCAGCTTTCGTACCATGCATCCTGTTCGCACTGCCTGCAGGCTTGCAGAATTGCTGACAGGCAGGTGCGATGCGTTCCATGAGGATCGGACAGGTCACCCGCAGCATAAATCTGGTGAGGTTGGACTTTGCGCAGCAGGTCAAGAGTGATGTTGATATCGGCGGATGATATGGGACTCTTTTTGACGCGGCCTGTCTGGTAGAACGGCAAGTCCAGAAAATGTAGATGCTCGTCTTTGACCCCACAACATCTTGCACCTTCGCGTGCTTCGCCACGTCTTATCAGGCCTTTGATGCGTTGTACCTGATCACTGTCGACTTGCCCTGGTTGTTTCTTTCGCAGAACTTCATCAATGTGTGATTCCAACTCGGCAAGGCCTGGAGCATGAATCTGGAATTCGCCGCAGAATTCTTCGACGAACTCGGCAAAGCGAATCGCGTCCTCATCAAACACCGCGATGTTTCCCGAGGTTTGATAGGCAATGTGAACCTCATGCCCCTGTTCAACCAGCCGGATCAAAGTTCCACCCATTGAAATGACATCGTCGTCCGGGTGGGGTGAGAACACGATGATGCGTTTTGGAAAGATATCGTCACGGTGTCCCGGTCGATCACCTACCTGTTTGGCATGCTCTGGTTTGCCTCCCGGCCAACCTGTGATTGTTGACTGCATGTGGCGGAAGACTCGCAAATTAATATCGTAAGCACTTCCATGAGCTGCCAGCAGGTCCTGCAAGCCCTGTTCGTTGTAGTCCGCATCCGTGAGTTTGAGGACGGCCTTTCCCAGTTCCTGGGATAGATCTATGACGGCTCGCCTGATGGTCTCGGAATCCCAATGGACCTCTCCCAGAAGCCATGGAGCTTGGGAGCGAGTCAAGCCTGAAGCGGCAGATTCATCGAGCAGAAAGCGTGTGTCTGGGTGATCCTGCAGGAAAGTGGCTGGGATCGTCGTGTTCGCGTAGCCTTCGACCGTCTTCGCAACGATGTTGGCTTTACCTTCACCAAACGCAAGCAGCATGATCCGTTTTGCTTCAAGGATCGTTCCCACACCCATGGTGATCGCGTGCCGAGGAACATTTTCAGCGCCAAAAAAATCACTGGCAGCATCAGTGCGGGTTACCGTATCCAAGGTAATCATGCGGGTTCTGGTTGCCCGATCCGAACCCGGTTCATTCAGTCCAATATGGCCGGTGCGATTAATACCGAGGAGCTGGATGTCGATACCGCCACAGTCACGGATTAGCTGTTCGTACTGGTGGCAGTACTCGGCAACATCCTCTTTTGGGATGGCGCCATCGGGGATGTGTACGTTGCTGGGTTGTATATCAACCAGATCGAACAGATGCTCGTGCATGAATCGAGCAATGCTCTGCAACTCAAAAGGTTGCATAGGGAAATATTCGTCGAGGTTGAATGTGATGACATTTGCAAACGAAATTTCGTCTCTTCGATGCATCTGTACGAGTTCGTTATACACGTTGACGGGCGAAGAGCCAGCGACCAGCCCGAGGACGCACATCTGTCCTTGCGCTGCTTTCTGGCGTATCAGTTCCGCGATTTCTCTTGCTGCTGCGACGCTGGCGTCGGATGCACGATTGAAAACGCGACAAGGGATTCGTTCATTGGGAAATTCAATCACGATGCAATTACCTGTTGTGCGACCATGGCTGCTCCGATGACACCCGCATCATTACCAAGTGAGGCAAATTCGAGTTGCAAATGACTGCCAACTTCTTCAAGTGTGGTGGCGATTATCGTATTCTGTACGGTTGCTAAAAATTTTTGTCCCACTTCGGATTGACTACCACCGAAGGTCATCGCTCCACCCAGTAACACGACAGCAGGATCGATTACCTGTGCCATCTGACCGATTGCTTCCCCCAAATACTCTGCGGTCTGGGCAATCACTTTGTTGCATGGCTCACAACCGTTCTGGGCGCGTTCGGCAATATCTCTTGGGCTTACGCTGTCTGTTGACAGGAATGAAATGATTTCCGGATTGTGCGTTGCTTTCGCCAGGGAGTGCAGTTGTGAGACAACGCCTTTCGACCCGGCATAAGCCTCAAGGTGCCCTTTTTTGCCACAGGTGCATGGAAGAGCCTCGCTGCCAAATCTGATCGCGATATGTCCGAGTTCGCCGGCGCAACCGTGATCGCCTCCATAGGGAGAACCCTTCATTACTAGGCCGCAGCCGATACCAGTTCCAAGCGTTACCAGGGCAAGGGATTTATTACCCAGCGATCTTAATGCGTGTTCGGCGTAAGCTGCTGAATTTGCATCA
>JAPOKD010000463.1 GCA_029977825.1 Planctomycetota bacterium
AAAAAAATCAGGCAATGCAAAATGCCAGAGACTTTGTCAAAGACGCAATCAACCGCGAAGAATCAATCCAGAGTAGAGCAGCAGAAAATCTAAGCACGAAGGACCAGTTTCAGAAGCTAGCCAGAGATCAATTGCTGCTGGAACAAGACATGAAAATGGAAAGGGAACAAAACCCGGAAGGTTTTGAAGCGGTCGCCGGTCAATGTGACAAAGTGCAAAAGGAGATGCAGCAAACCACTCGCGCATTGAACGCTGGTCAGGAGAACGCGCCGATCACCAGTAAGCAGGCAGTTGATTCACTTGAACAGCTCGACCAGTCACTTGCGAAACAGCAAACGCAGATAGAAAGTGCGCAGCAGGCAGAAATCGCGAAACAGATGGAAAAGCTGATCAATCAGCTGGAGGAAATGGAGAAAAAACCCGATGATTTTTCCACTGCTGAAAAACAACAGACGGCCGGACAATGCCAATCCGTCGGATCGATGGCATGCAAGAACCCCGGAAACAGCGGCTCGGGCGGACAAACGTCCGGTTCGGGTACAACACCCCCACCTACAACCAGCCAGCCCGAGCAGACACCACCAACACCGGGTGGTTCACAAACGGCGGGAACAGGATCACCCTCCAGCTCTGGCGCCGAACCTTCTTCAACCGGTCCGTCTCCGGAATCAGGCCAGCCAGCAAAAGCCGGCTCTTCTTCTACCGCAGACTCTCCTGGCAACATTCAAACTCCCGAGCAGGCGTTGAAAGACGCAACAGAACGGTTAGCTGACGCGAGCGGCACCAGG
Organism: Planctomycetota bacterium; assembly: GCA_029977825.1. Classification (GTDB taxonomy): domain Bacteria; phylum Planctomycetota; class Planctomycetia; order Pirellulales; family Pirellulaceae; genus Rubripirellula. The sequence goes on from JAPOKD010000463.1 coordinate 789, forward strand.
GAGACAAGCGAAGCTGCGGGAGGCCTGAAACAACAGATGCAGAATCTTGCTGAAGGCATGGGGCTGCAACTGGGGGCGGGACAACCATCGACCAGGCAAGGAAACAAAACGGCGGGGCAAGGTGATGCCCTCAGCCCCGGCGGGAGTGAGTCACTGGCTCGCGGGCTTGCCCAACTTGAGTCGGCCGCTCGCCAAGGTGAACAGGGCAACCTGACACCACAGGCTAGCCGTGGGTTACGCGAGAATGGGCTGGCCGACATTACGACGGGGTTACAAAGCCAGTATGGATATAACGATGGCACTCAAATCCTGATCCAAAGGGTCAAACAGGAGGTTGAGGGTCCCAAGCTGAATATCGACTTGAAAACCGTAAATGAATTGCGGGCGCAAATCCAAAAAGCGCAGCGTGATTTCGTAATGAAACCTGATACACCGCAAGCCCCAGAATCAACGCTTCGCAATGATCCTGCCAAATACCCGTCGGCCTATCGCGAATCAATCCAGAACTACTTTGAAGCCCTTTCAGAAGAAAAATCGCAATAACGCATGAATGAGCTTTCATTTCAACTCCCAGCAGCACTCCTTTTCTGCGGTCTAGCGACCGGCGGCGTGCTGCTATGGTGCGGACTGGCGTTACGTCGGCGAGGTATTCCTCGACGTCGAATGACGATCATTCTGGCGTTACGTTTCATCTTCTTTTTTGCTCTGGTGTTGCTGGTATCGCGCCCGGTTTGGACCTCTCCCGATCCTGAAGAACAGACTCGAAAACAGATCGTGTTGCTGGTGGACCAGAGCGAAAGCATGTCCGTACTTGAGGGCAGCACAAGCCGATATCAACAAGCATTGGACTTTGCCCGGGAAACATTTCTTCCCATGGTTGACCAGACGACACTGCAAGTTCAGCCGTTCCTGTTCGCTGAATCAACCGAAGCAGTTGACGGCACCGCACTGGCATCAGCGACGCCCACAGGCCAGACCACCAATCTGGGCCAAGCCATTGTTCAAAGCATTGTCACCGCTGACCCTCCACCACTTGCTGTAGTCGCACTTAGTGATGGAATCCTGACCAAAACCCAGGATCACAACCGTGCGATTTCGGTTGCAGTCAATCGACAGGTACCAATCATCAGCGTCGGATTCGGCAGTGAATCCGGGGGACGGGTCATTGGCATTCAGGACATAAATGCTCCATCGATTGTAGAACCAGAACAAAAGTTCAAAATCAGCGCCAACATTCGAGCAACTGGTGAAGCGTTGCCAAAATGTGAAGTGCTTCTGTTGCGAGACGGACAACTGGTGGATCGCCGACGAATCGACTCGTTCGATGGCCCCAGAACCTGGAACGAGACCTTCGAGGCTGTTGCCGAAACTGATGGCGTCCACACCTACGAAATCAAACTGATGCCACCGGCCGATGAATCTGTCGTGATATCCAATTCACAAATGACCACGGCTGTTAGAAGTGTTTCGTCGAAAGAAATACGGGTTCTCTACGTGCAGGGCGGACTGACTTGGGACTACAAGTTTGTTCATATTGCCATGAGCAAAGATCCCACGATCCGTTTGACGGGCCTAAGCCGCACCTCCAACGCTTCCCGATTCTTCGAGAGCGTCCAAAGTGATGTTGATGTGATCAATGGTTTCCCGAACACACTCGACAAACTCAGTGAATTTCGAGTTGTAGTGTTATCAAACCTTCGTCCGGGAGATCTGACCACGAACCAACAGGAACTGCTAGCCAAGTATTGTGGTGAACTTGGCGGAGGGGTCCTGATGATCGGAGGCCAACAGACCTTCAACGCTTCGTGGCGAGACAGTCGCCTGGAAGATTTGCTTCCGGTGGAATTTGCGGTTTTGAGCAACAATCGCGGAGCACCGAATTTTGCAGTCGAAGTCACGCCAAACGCACTCAAACATCCCGTTTTCCAAATCAGCGATGATGTTTCCACAAGCGAAGCATGGCAAAACCTGCCGATGTTTACCAACCGTGCAATCGTTGAAGACGTTAAAGCAGGTGCCGAGGTCTGGCTGGAAAGCGAGAGCGGCGCTGGCCATCCGGTGCTCATGGCATCACAACGGTACGGCAACGGCTTAGCCAGTGTCATCTGCATGCAGAACTTCTGGCGTTGGCGACTGGCACGGACCAGCGACCCGCGCCATTATGATCGCTTTTGGCAGCAACTTTTTCGGTACCTCGCCGATGCGGGACAGAATGCTGTTACTCTGAATATCGTCGACACGGCACCTGCACCGGGAGATGAAATCGAAGTACTGATTGAACAACCTGCTGCTACCAGAACCGGGACCGCATCGGAAAACAAAACCACTGCTGCCAAAGAAGCACGACTAACGATTGTCGGCCCTGATCAAAGTGAGGTACTGAACCTCAATGTCACGATCGAACCCGGGCGTCCAACGTCAACTCGGTTCCTGGCAACCGAAAGCGGCATGTATAACGCTTCGCTGCAACTCAACGATGGGAGCCTGCTGGCAAGTCGCGACATTCAGGTCAGGGAAATTGCGGCGGAACTGGTATCTACATCACGTAAGATGGAACTACTTCGACAATTTGCAGCGGTAACTGGCGGTGTCGCAATGGAAGTCGAAAAGACGGACGTATTGCTTGACGCCCTCAGCCGTTACCTGCACCCTGAGGAAGAATTCGAAACAAAGCGGACCTATATGCTGCCAGCAGGAATGAACGCGTGGATTCTCGGCTTGCTGCTTGGTTGCCTGTCACTGGACTGGCTGTTTCGCAAACGTTGGCAGATGCTGTAAACACGACTCACAAGATTACTCAACCCATAAATGCTCATGTTAAAAACACTCGTGCCGCGTTGCCTGTTGCTGTGCTTCCTGATGTTGCTGGTCCTGCCGTCGACCGCCCAGTCCCCCAACGGCAGTGATCAACAGCTTGACCCCAACACGTCATTCTTCATGGGAAGAATCCGCTACAGTCGAAACAATGGCAATGACTGCTCAGGTGTCGGAGAAAACATGACCCGTATTGTTTCAGAAGTTTCGACGATCCGCATTGGACGCGAGACGGTTGTTGCATTCACCGACCCCAAAATTTTTGAAACCCCGTTCCTGTTCATGAACGGACACAATGATTTTGTACTGGGCGATGAAGAACTTGAAAGTCTGCGAACTTACCTTGAACACGGTGGTTTTCTGTTCGTTTCGGGATGCTGCACCAATCCTGCATTCCCAGCGGCATGGCGACGCGAAATGAGTCGCCTATTCGCAGACACAACGACAAAGGTACTTCCTTACGAGCACCCTATCTATCGCTCGTTCTACAAAATCACCCGCGTACCCAGCCTGCACAGAAATGTTGATGTTCACCTTGAGGGCCTGTTCTACGAGGGCAGGCTTGTCAGTGTGATGTGCGAGGACGGACTGTGCTGTGCATTCAGCATGGGCAACCGCTGCAACAAGGGGCGTGGCGTCTCACCCGAGGACGGACGCCAGCTAGCGCTGAACCTCGCTGTCTACGCGATGACACACTGATCAATCTAAGCAATGATGCACGACAGCCATCACCTCTGGAAGTCAGCAAATGCGTCATCCATAAATGGAAATGCCTTGCATCAAGCAGTTTCCACCGTGGGCGTGTCCTCGTCTCCTGTCACCACATTGAACGCGACCACGGCCAGAAACAGCAGTGCACCACCAACGTCAAGTGCAACCCCAACATCCGCCTGGCCAAGTTTTGAGATTGGCGCCAATAGCAGCCCCGCAGAAACAAACATACCTGCACGTTCAAACAGCCCCAACGTCCGCCGAAAATAACCTGCAAGTCCGGTTGCAAGTGCCAGAATTCCGATCGTTGCTGCCAGGACAGCATGAATCACGGCAGTAGCTGTCAATTCACCTCCCACAGGAGCCAGCAAGCACAATGCCGGTCGATACACAAACATGAAAGGGAGTGTGAAACCCACCAGCGAAAAACGGAAGGCAGCGAATGAGGTTTTCATCATGGGTGCCTGCGCAATCGACGCACTGGCATAACCCGCCAATGCCACAGGCGGCGTTACCATCGACATCATGCCAAAGTAGAAAATGAACAGATGAGCAACGAGCGGCAACACTCCCAACTCGCCTAGCAACGACCCCATCAGCGTCGCCATCAGCAGGTAACAGACCACCGACGGCACGCCCATACCTAAAATCAGAGAACAAACCATGATCCCCAACAAAGCAAGAAACAGGTTTGTCTCTACCACACCCTTGATCGTGGCACTGAAGTCGGTCGCGATTCCTGTCTGCTGAACGATCCCAATGATAATTCCAACACAAGCACTGGCTGCAACAAGAGCGACACCATTCTTAGCGGACTTGGTCATTGACGAAATGATTTGAGGGCGCCAACCAGGCATCAGCATGCCGAC
>JAPOKD010000933.1 GCA_029977825.1 Planctomycetota bacterium
ATCTGATTCACATCCGCAAGCCACTTCGCTGCAATTGGCTTGACGGTTTCGGCGACCGCACCAGATGCCATCACAGTTTCCAACATCGAATAGGCCAGCAAGGATCCAAGACCTTGCTTCCCAAAACCTCGACGGCTTGCGTTTTCCTGTTCCTGCATGGCGATCCTCATCGGCAAAAGTAGGGACTTGGTAGGCAGAGAAAAGTCGTAGGCTCCTGGTAGCCAATTGAGGTAGGCTCCTGACAGCCAATTGAAGAGTATAGATGAAAATAATCCGTGCTCACCAGTGAGCATACCGATATGCAGCCACGAAAAACGCTGGTTGATGCCCTTCTTGCCGACCAACCATCGCCGCGGTGACATCAACAGCCACACCCAAAAACTCATAGAAAGGTTTGCAAAGGTCACCTTACTGACCTGCGTCAATGAGTCATCGTGCATCCACCCTGACCACTCGGCGGCCAAATACAACGCCTTTCGCCCTCATAAAATCGAGCATAGTTCACCCAATTATGCCTCCCCCCAGGCTCTGGGCCTCAAGCATCGTGAATTGAATGGCGTGTTAGGCTAGAATCAGCGATATCCCGTTCCGGAACCGACCCCGTCACAGCACAACTTTTTCCCACCTGCTGAATTCCGCAAACCTACATTTTGTATCCCACCATGCCAAGTGTCGTCACGCGTCTCCATCTCGCTTTGTTTTGCAGCTTCATTTACATCAGTGCGACTCATGCAACTGATGGGGTGAATTTCAATCGTGACATCAAACCTATTCTTTCGGACAAGTGTTACGCCTGTCACGGTCCAGATGAAGGGCAACGCCAGGGTGGGGGCGGCGATGGCCTGCGGTTTGATATCGAAGCAAACGCGAAGTCCGATCTGGGTGGATATTCGGCGATTGCCCCCGGCAAAACCGAGGAAAGTGAACTTGTACGGCGTATTCTCTCAGACGATCCAGACGAGGTGATGCCACCGCCTGAACACAACAAGAACCTCTCACCCAGAGAAATCGGTCTACTTCAGGATTGGATCACCCAAGGTGCGCAATGGTCAGGCCACTGGGCCTACGAACCACTGAACAGTTCAGTGGAACGAACGGGCAACTGGATCGATCAATTGGTGCAGGCCGAACTCGCTGCTGATGGAATCACCGCCTCAGCAAAGGCGAAACCCCATATTCTTGCCCGTCGCGTTTTTTTTGACGTTGTCGGGTTGCCACCATCCAAAGAGGAACTCAACCTGTTCCTGGACGACAAGTCCGATGATGCTTGGGCAAAGCAGGTTGATCGACTACTGGCATCACCTCACTACGGCGAACGCATGGCCATTTACTGGCTCGACTTGGTGCGATACGCCGATACGGTTGGCTACCATGGGGACCAGGATGTCAGTGTCTCACCCTTTCGAGACTACGTGATCAACGCATTCAATTCCAACATGCGGTTCGACCAGTTCACCCGAGAACAATTAGCCGGAGACCTGCTCACCGAACCGACACAAACCCAGCTGATTGCATCGGGCTACAACAAACTGGGGATGATGTCTGCAGAGGGCGGTGCTCAGCCCAAAGAGTACTTGACCAAGTATGCGTCAGACCGCGTTCGCACTGCATCAACCGTATGGCTCGGATCAACGCTTGGATGTGCAGAATGCCACAATCACAAATTTGACCCTTTCACTCAGAAGGACTTTTATCAGTTCGCATCGTTTTTCGCTGATATCAAAGAACGTGGTTTGTACGCGGGAGCCAATCGCGACGGTGCTTGGGGCCCCACCGTCAAAGTTGCCGACAAGGAATTACCTGACCTGTTAGCAGAAATCGATGGACGGCTCGCCAAACTGCAAAACACTTACGAAACAACAGACGTTCAAGAAGCATTCCAACAGTGGGTTGCCGATCTGGACAGCGGAGACACTCGGTGGACACCAATGGTGCCGTCCAACCTTTCGGCTCTACACGGAGCACAACTCGATGCGCAAACGGATCACTCGATTTTGGCTTCTGGCCCGGGGCACGAAACCAACACCTACAGCGTGACACTAAAAGACCAACCCGAAACACTCAAAGGCATTCGAATCGAAGTACTCCCTCATGAATCGCTGCCGCAAAAGGGTCCCGGCCGCGCGGGGAACGGCAATTTCGTTATCAGCGAAGTCAAAGTGCACACGATCGATGCCAACGGTGAGCGGGCACCTGTCAAACTCGTCAACGCACAAGCTTCGTTCGAGCAAGCAGATGGCAACAGTAATCCTTACAAAGGCTGGAAGGCAGCCGCTGCCATCGACGGTGACAGCAAAGGGGCAACTTGGGGCTGGGCAGTCATGCCTCAAGCTGGAAAATCCAATTCATGGATCGCGGAATTCGAATCTCCGTTGAAGTCGGATTCCCCAGTGACGCTGCTGGTTGAAATAGATCAGAACCACACAAATCCGGGACATACGCTCGGTTGCTTCCGCATTTCCGGCACGACGGGTG
>JAPOKD010000309.1 GCA_029977825.1 Planctomycetota bacterium
GTCCTAAAACATCAATAGCGCCCTGATGAACTAAAGTCTCGACCTTGGCGATATCGCTAGGGGCTAACTTACTGGCCAACATCACTTGCAATAAAGCATCTGCAGCAGGGTGAGTATGGCGGCATGAGGCGTAGTACTTAAAACTGGTTTCTGCTAAAGCCCAGCGACTACCCAAACGATCTACGAGCTTACTTGGATCGCTATCGCTAGACATGCCAGCTGCAAGACCTTGCTTGCCTTCCAGAATATGCTGCGCACCTGTAAAACCAGCTTGTGCAATATAAGCAGACATCAAGCCGGTAGATGCGGCATGTGCAGTATGGAGTTGCTTTGAGTCGGCCGCATCGCGCAGAAATTCCCACAAGCCCGCAGCCTGTGTGCCAGCAGAGCCAAAGGCATGCAGCATCTGCTCGGCGTTCAGCCCAAGCAGAGAGCCCGCCGCCGCCGCCGCGGCCAGGGTGCCTGCCGTGCCGGTGGTGTGAAATATGCGGTAGTGCGAGCGGCCGAGAACCTCGCCGACGCGTATGCCGACTTCATAACCGGCGACCACCGCCAATAAAAAATCCTTGCCTGATTTGCCGAGTGTCTGGGCAAGCGCCAGCGCTGGCGGGAAAACCACGGTGGCTGGATGAAAAACCGAGCCGTTGTGCACGTCATCCTGTTCGACATAGTGCGACGCGGCGGCATTCACCATCGCGGCAAAGTAGGCGCTGGTAGCACGGCGCGACATCAATACTTCCGCGCCGGAATCACTCGCCAACGCCGGGCCCATGGCCAGGGCAAAGCGTTCGATAGCTTCTACCGGACGCGCGCCCTTACCCGCCAGCGCGGAGCCCAGCCAATCGAGGAACAAATCTTCGGCGCGGCGCAATACGGCAGCCGGAATGTCCTCAAACTTCAGCTCGGCGGCGAAACGGGCAAGGGTCTCGCCAGGCCCGCTGCCAGACTCGCTGCTGCCCTCTGCGCCTTGATCTGTAATATCCATTCAAATTGCCCCTTCCGTTTGTAGTTGACGAATTTCGCTGCCACTCAAGCCAAACTCGGCCAGAATCGCTTGCGTATGTTCACCCAGCCCAGGCACGGCATCCATTCGCGGATCGTCATTTGCCGATGCGCCGGGCGGCAGCAACGCGGGCAATGGCCCGAGGGGGGAACCGACGCTGCGCCGGCGCTCACGCGCCGCGAGTTGGGGATGCCGCCACAACTTTAATGCTCGATGGGGCAGTTCGCACCCTCAAGAAGTCCGAGATGAACAACGAAAAGCTCAGAGCGATGCTTACAACGGCTGGTGGAGAGGCTATTCAATTCTAGGCGAAGAATCGATGGCCACACGTCTGAACGGGCACCGGGCTGAGCACGGTTCACTGCTCATCAGGAAAAATGCTGCAGAATAAGCAAACGGCCGAAGACGCGCACTAGATGGACTGCATCCGTTACAGAACTACACTTCACCGCGAACATGAAGCTCACCAAGGTAAACTCGGCCACCCTGTAAAAGGGCAGGCTTAAATTTTAAAGGTACCCGGATCGCATTTCAGTAAAGCCTGATTGCATCAACTACCGGCCGCGAGACAGTCTCAAAATTTATATCTGAGACATCGCCACAGAACCTGAAGCACTTACAGATTTGCATGATAGTGTTCCTTTGCTGAAGTAGATTCAGCCTCGCTATTCTGTTCTCGCTTTTCTTCAGGAGCTTGCGATGAGTCACACACTCCCCCGCCTCGTATTTCCAACCATCAACCATGGAATCAAAGGAAAGGTCCTGCTGATTTCGGCAACCTTTTTTACTGCCGGCATCCTTCTTTCGGGGGATGCATACTGTCAGGAACCACTCGCAGCCAAAGACACCGCCACCTATACCTTGACAGACAAAACCAACCAGCAAACGACACTGAAAATCACCAAAGTGCACAATGGTCTGGTTCGAGAATTCTACTTGGGAGAAATCCATTACTGGTGGGATGCTGCGGACAAACGTTACTACCGAAAAGGCAGTCTTTACTGTCTGTACTTTGAATACCTTAGCCCTGGTGTCTACAAATACGAGGTATATGACACTTGGTGGAACCGGACAGTGGAATCTGGATCAGCTCTTTAGCTGCCCACTGAACTGATGCAGATGCATTGCATGCTTCTATCAGCAGACCGCTGAATCCGAGAAGTGAGCTCGGTTAATGTGGTAGGAACGGCGGAGTTTTGGCAACACGGTTGACCAGAAACGAGTGTCCAATCGCCACTTGCGCCGATGGTGCTCCATCATGTACTCAACATCCGTGACATGGATTCCGGGAAACTTCGATGCGAGCATACGAGGGTCGTCGATGGACCAGTGATAGCGTGCCGAAGTCGTCCGGACAGTCGCTTCCCAGCGATGACTGTTCGCTTTGGCAAAGTCAGAACATCCATCGAACAAAAACGTCGCCCCGGGAAAGTGCGTTCCCAGCACGTGAAACAGTTCCCTTACTTTTTCAGGACTCAGATACATGAGCACGCCGGCAGCCTGAAAAAGCCATGGTGCGTCGCCTTTCGCTTTGACTTGGTCAATCCATCCTGTATTAAAGATATCACCGCTAATTGGATGACGTTTCGGATGACCAGCGAAGCATTTGTCCCGCAAGGCCATCACATCCTCAAAGTCAAATTCGAACCAGTTCACGTCTCCGAATCGTCTGTTGCGTTCAAAAGCCGTATCCAACCCTACGCCTAAAAGTCCGATGGACCCCTCAGGGTTCGCCGTGATGAATTCACGAATCCAGCCGTCCATGATTGCAGCACGAATGGCGCAACCGGTCAGGGTATTCGGATAACGGCGAATCTTGTCAAAGTCGTAGGGCAATTGTTGCACAAGCTCTTTTGCGGTCTCATCTTCGATGATCGCATCTGGACACCCCCACTGATCAGCCCGCGCGCAAAGAGGCGTGAGCAGTGTCTCCTGCACATCCTGCAGATCGAGTACCAGAGTCGCGTCAGAATCACAGGAACTCATGAACTGGTTGCGGAAACGACCTCCGCCTCCTCTCGGCTACTGACACCCTCGGACGACTCCACACCAGCGTGGGCTTCAACAACAAAGTCTGCAAGCCGATTGATGGTCGGACCCTGAAGGTAGATGGACATGGGCATTTCAATTCCAAGTGTCGTCTGCATTTTGTTCCCGAGTTCCATTGCCATCAGAGAATCCATGCCCAGGTTTGTCAGCGAAACATCGGGCTCAATCTCCTCAGGATCAATGCCCATGATGTCAGACAATTGCTGCGAAAAGAATTGCTGCAAGCGAACACGCATGTCGGCGGGACCCAAGGCTGCAAGTTCCTCCCGAATCTCAACATGTTCGTTATCAGCAGAGTTTTCGCTCTCGATGTTGGCCAACTGGTCGATCAGATGAAACTTCAGATCGCCAGACATCAAACCTGACAGGACACGTCCAAATTTTTCCCAATCAGCACGGAATACGGTGACCCGCTCTACCTGCGTTTTGAGAAAATCTCCCATAAGTGCCAAGCTTCTATCGGTTGGCAGCAGATGAACACCTTGCGATTTCATCATGTCGCCAAGTTCAGCGGCCATACCTGAACCATCAAAAGCCCCCCAGTTGATGGAAAGCGTGCGCTGTCCCTGCTGATTTCGATAAGCAGCAAACCCATCCATAAATGCGTTTGCTGCACCGTAATTTGCCTGACCAGCCGTACCAAGAACAGCACTGACTGAACTGTAGAGCACCATAAAATCCACTGGATTGTCCTGTGTCCATTGATGCAGGTTCCAGGTGCCAACTGTCTTGGCTGGAAGCGGAAAAGCAAAATCCTCATCGGACATCTGGTTCATCAGTTGGTCACGTAAAACACCAGCCGCATGGACAATTCCTCTGATCGGTGGGATGTCCTCGGGCAACTCACTTAGCGTCTTTTTCAAGCTGTCGACATCGCAAACATCGGCCGAAGCGATAATCACACGACTGGCTACATCCCCCAATTCTTCAAGTACCTTTTCAGCTGCCTCGACTTTGCGACGAGAAAGCAAAATGATGGCACCTGCGTTTTGGGCTGCAAGCCATCTGGCAGTCTGGATCCCGAGAGCCCCAAGGCCACCGGTAATCAAGTAGCTGCCATCCGCACGGATGGTGTTATCAGGTTCAGACGTTTCCAGCTTGGCATCACCCTGATGCACCCCGGATCCCGAGTCATCCTGCGGCGTCATGGTCACAACAATCTTGCCGATATTTCGACGCTGAGACATGAATCGGAATGCGCCAACCACCTCCTCGATGGGGAACAGCGTGATGTTAGGAGGCTCGTAAATACCCTTTTCAAAACGGTCAGCAATCTCTGACATCAGACGAGATGCAACCTGCGGACGTTGTCGAAACAGACGATCCAGATCCACAGCCGTGTAGGACAGGTTGTCTTGAAACGGCGAGAGTCCGAGAGGACGATCAGCGTAAATATCGATCTTTCCAATTTCGACAAACCGACCATAGGCAGCCAAAGATTTCAAACTCGCATCAATGGCATCCCCGGGAAGTGAATTCAAAACCACGTCGACACCGCGGCCTTCGGTGATTTGATCAATCTCATCAGCAAACTCAAGTGTGCGGGAGTTCATGACATGGTGAACACCAATGTCACGCAGGAAATCACGCTTTTCATCACTTCCGGCTGTGGCAAAAATTTCGGCACCCACAGCCTTGGCAATCTGTATCGCTGCGAGTCCCACCCCTCCCGCACCGGCATGAATCAAGACACGTTCCCCCGCCTCAAGATGCGCTACTTTACGCAAACAATATTCGGCAGTGAGAAACGCCAGCGGAATCGCCGCTGCATCTTCATGATCAAGCGTCTCCGGCTTACGAATTGCAGCGTCTTCCGCGGTGATGCAGTGAGAAGCAAATCCGTATGGCACCACCGCCATCACCTCATCGCCCACTGACCACCGAGTCACATCGGAACCCACAGCAGAAACAACACCACTGCACTCTAGACCCAGCGGCACGATGTCGTCGACAATCCCGGGATACAAGCCGAGAGCTTTGAGTACATCGCTAAAATTCAAGCCTGCTGCATGGACCTGGATTTCTATTTCACCTGCCCCAGGAGCCTGACGCATGAGCTTCTGATAACGCAAACCATCAAGCGTGTCGGCTGTCCCCAAACGAAGCTGATAAGGTGAATCCGAAGGTACCGAAGTGGTAAACGATTCTGTTGACAGAACATCTGGTGCATGTGTCAAACGGGGAACCAAAACTCCTCCACTTCTTAGAGCCAAGGCTGGTTCACTTCCAGCCTGACTTACGCAAGCAAAGAATTCCTGCGCTGATTGCGCAGGTGTTACACCTGCTTCCATATCGACCGTGCGCACGTTTTGCAAACGCATTTCCTGCGACGCAACTTGTGCCAGGCCATAGACCGGGGACGTGAATGGATCAATCCTGTCAACGTCCAAAACCTGCCGGCCACCTGCTGACAAGAGCCAGATCTGGGCGGCACCACGGAAGTCAATCCACATCAATTCAGCGAGCAGTCGAAACGTTTCACTCAATTTCCGGTTTGCTTTTTGCAGAGCTGTTGAATCCAGAGTTTCACTATCGGCCAATGAATGGGCTATAACAACCTGGAAACGCTGCTTGCCCTCTGAGTGATTCGCGTGCCAGTTCTCCAGCCAAGCACGTAATTGCAACGCATCAGCGGGATCAACGATGGCATTCCCTGCAGGAAAGTCCGAGGAACCAGTTCCCGTCGAAAGCTGCAACCGAGTAATGTTCGCAACCTGTTCCTCGTCACTTTCATTCCCTGCAGACCCTTTGATCTGCCTCTCCAATTCAGACAGAAACTCTGAACCGTCGCCCACTAGCAGCCAGTGCTCGGATTCAGGCTCACCCTTCTTTATCGGCGTCTTACCGCCGTCGACCTCTTCTTGAGGCATACCGGATACCGGACTGAGTTCGTTCCAACTGACACGATAAAGCCAATCCTCTGGAGCGTTGGAGACCTCGCGCTGAGCAGTACTCACCTTCTGTATTTTGACACCCTCAAGAACTGCAAGCACTCCACCATCGCAATCCAGGATAAAAATATCTGCTTCAATCTGGTCCTGCCCGGCAGCGTCAGATTCGCTAAGACGCTTGGCGAGGTAGCACACATCCCCGGTGATCGGCGCAAATCGGGTCAGTCTCCGCATGCCCACTGGCAGATAAAGGTCAGGGCAATAGCCGCCATCATCTTCCAAAGGAACGATGCCAGTCATTGTCTGCAAACAGCCATCTCCCACAGCAGGATGAAGCATGTATTTGTGCTGCTCATCCAGAACCTCTTTCGGTAGCGAGGTCACAGCAAACGCACTGTCATTGTTCCGATAAAGATGATTAATGACTTGGTACCGTGGCCCGTAATTCAACCCCCGCGCGGCAACGAGGTGGTAAAACTCCTCGCGGTCCAGCTCGCGGGTCTTCGTTTCGATGATGTGTTCGCCAGACAGGCTTTCCAGCTCTTTGCCACTTTGAAGCCTTGCGATGGATGCCACTGCATTGAGTTCCCACGCTACTTCCTCACCTGCATCAGATGGTCGACTGTAAATCTCGATCCTCTTTCGCGACGCAGAGTTTCCACTCAGTTGCGTGATCAATGTTTTCTGCCGATTATCGAGAAAAAGCGCCTTCGGAAGCTGCAGACTCTCGACACATACCTCCTCACTTTCAAAC
>JAPOKD010000535.1 GCA_029977825.1 Planctomycetota bacterium
CGACCACGACAACGGGAACTTTGATTGGGGTTTACGATGTCCGCCGTCGGTCTGGGGGAGATTTGCCCGGGGACATTGACGTGGGGATGTCTCGATCGACTGATGGTGGTCAGACGTGGGATCAGATGAAGATCATCATGGATATGGGTGACGACCCGAAATGGAGCTATGACGGGATTGGTGATCCGGCGGTTTTGGTTGACGAGCAGACGGGAACGATCTGGGTAGCCGCTACGTGGAGCCATGGCAATCGTTCCTGGCGCGGGTCTGGGCAGGGTATGGAACCTTCGGAAACCGGACAGTTGATGTTAGTCAAGAGTACTGACGACGGAATCACCTGGTCTGATCCCATCAATATCACCAAGCAAGTAAAAAAGAATGATTGGTGCTTCGTGCTGCAGGGGCCAGGCAAAGGTATCACGATGCGGGATGGCACGCTGGTCTTTGCGGCTCAGTATCAGGATCCGCCGAATCTGCGGCGATTGCCTCACTCAACAATTATCTATTCCAAGGATCATGGGGCGACGTGGAATGTTGGGTCCGGAGCATTCGATGACACCACCGAGAGTCAGGTCGTTGAAATCGAACCTGGCGTGCTGATGTTGAATTGTCGCTACAACCGAAAGGGCGTAAGAGTGGTGATGATTACCCGGGATATGGGTGCGACCTGGGAAAAGCATGTGACCTCAGAACGGGCCCTGATCGAGCCAGGAGCCTGCATGGCGAGCTTGATCGATGTGGGAGCCGAGACCGGGCGTGGGCTCGGCGGGTGCCTGCTCTTTTCAAATCCAGACAGCAACAGTGGTAGAAATCACATCAGCATCAAAGCAAGTATGGATCGCGGGCTCACATGGCCAAGGAAGTTTCGACTGTTACTGGATGAGGAACCGAGTGCCGGTTATTCATGCATGTCGATGATCGACCACGAAACCATCGGCATTCTCTACGAGGGTAGCCAGGCACACATGACATTCCAACGTGTGAAGTTGAGTGAAGTACTTGGAGTTGTGGAGGGTAATGACAAGGAAGATGGTGGTCCACCTGTCGGTGCCAGTTCGCAGAATTTGAGGCAGCATAGCAAGCAAACAGAGAGAGAAGAAGTGGAAAAGCTGCGGCACCTGTTGACGCTGCCTGCAGTGTTTGGGAACCACATGGTGATGCAACGTGGGATTGAATTGCCCATTTGGGGAAAGGCCAGAGCAGGGAGCAAAGTGCAAGTGACTCTGGGGGGTGACAAGAAAACGGTGGTTGCCGGTGATGCCGGAGGATGGATGGTGCATTTTTCACCGCGAGCAGCAAGCTTTGATCCGATCGACCTTGTTGTGCGAAGCGGATCTGAGGAATTGCGGATAGGAGATATTCTGGTAGGCGAAGTCTGGTTGTGTGCCGGGCAGTCGAATATGGAGTGGACGGTTGACCAGTCGCTACCCGCTAGCGGTGAAGTTGACCCCGAGACGTTGAAGAACGTGCGCTTGTTAAATCTTGTTGGTGCCGCACGCGGTAGCTCGGGCAGTTATCGTGCTGGTGACCTGAGATATCTTAAGCCGTCACTGTTTGCCAGCGGGCAGTGGGAAATCTCATCGAAAACTTCGATCGGACGGTTCTCAGCTGTGGCCTGGTTTTTTGGGATGGAATTACAGAAACGGTTGCAGGTACCAGTCGGTCTGATCTGCCCAGCGATTGGGGGAACACCGACCGAGTCGTGGGTCTCACGGGATGCACTGGCAGCACAGCCTGCTTTGCAGGGTATCGTGCGAGGGTACTGGCTGGACAATCCGCGTTTAGCTGGGTTTTGTCAGATTCGTGCAGAAGAGAATCTGCTGCCTGCAATTCAAGCGGGTGAGTTCATTCCGACAGACGAGCTTGGTCCAAATCATTCGTTCAAGCCTGGGTTCATGTGGGAGGCTACGATCGAACCGATGGCACCCTATGCAATGCGCGGTGTCGTCTGGTACCAGGGTGGGTCAAACGCAGAGAGTCGTGAACGAGCTCTCGAACAGAAGACGTTACTTCCTTTGTTAATTCAATCGTGGAGGGAAGCATGGGGGCAGGGAGCTTTTCCTTTTCTGTTGGTGCAGTTGCCAGCGATGAACCGACCTGATTGGCCTTTGTTTCGGGAAGTGCAGCGTCGAGTCCAACAGACGGTCCCAAATGTGGGTATGGCTGTTTCGATGGACGTTGGCGACCGTTCGAATGTCCATCCGCGTAATAAAGAACCTGTAGGTCGGCGGCTCGCAGGTCTGGCGCTCGGTGAGACATATTCAGTGCAAGGAGAATCACTGTACGCGGGCCCGATGCTGCTCGATGTTGAATCGCAGGCAGATGCGATGGTGCTCACGTTCAAACACGCGGGACTTGGGCTGCAGTCGTCGGATGGGATGCCGCTGAGGCATTTTGAAATTGCTGGCAGCGATGGCAGATTCATGCCTGCGACGGCACGGATTAGCGGGAAGACGCGTGTGCACGTTAAGGGGAAGGGCGTGCTTGAGCCACAAGCAGTGAGGTACGCGTGGGCACCTTTTCCTGATGCCGGTGTCAACTTTTACAACAGTGTTGGCGTTCCTGCATCGCCTTTTTCCACACAATCCGATGAGGATGTGTTCGCCGCTGCCGAATTATCACCCACCGGGCGGGCAGGTGCCGGCAAACGTCCGAACGTATTACTGATCGTCTCGGAAGATAACGGTCCAGAACTAGGGTGCTATGGGGACAAGAATGCTCGCACGCCAAATCTGGATCGTCTTGCATCCGAGGGCGTGCTTTTTAAAAATGCATATGTGACGCAGTCCGTGTGCAGTTCGTCCCGTAGCACCTTATTCACAGGGCTGTATCCGCATCAGAATGGGCAGCTTGGTCTAGCCACACATCAGTTTGCGATGTATCGCAAATGGCCAACCACCTATTCGATTCTGAAAGCAGCTGGATATCGAACCGGCTTGATCGGTAAGACACATGTGAATCCAGTCAGCGCTGTTGAGGACTATGTGGATTTTCGTCGGATTTCATCTTCAAATTTTGCCAAGAAAAATTTGGATAAGTATGCGATTGAAGCTGCGTCATTTATAAACGCCTCGGAGCAACCATTCTTTCTCACCGTCAATTACCCCGATGCACATTGGCCTTTGCAGGATCAAGTGGGTGGCCGCCCTGCGGTGATCAGCAAGCACGCTGATGTTCAACCCATGCCCTATGTGGCGTTTGATAATGCGCGCTTACGTGTCCATCTTGCGGGGTTTTATAATTGCATGGCCAGGCTGGATGAATGCGTCGGCGAATTGCTCAAGGTGCTTTCCGATTCGGGCAAGGTCAAAAACACGCTGGTGATTTATATGGGAGACCATGGGGCCCAATTTGCTCGGGGAAAGGTGTTTGTTACTGAGGGAGGACTTAGGATTCCGCTGCTGGTGCGGTGGCCTAAACACGCCCAGTCGGGACTCGTTAGTGACCAACTCGTCTCTACCATTGATTTGTTACCCACCATTGTGGCCGCAGCTGGAGGTCGTATTCCTGACGGTGTTCCAGGAAAGAACTTGCGGGGAGTTCTGGCTGGGAACACAACGCCGCTTCGGACGCATCTGTTTGCGGAGCGGAATTGTGACTCAGCTGATCTACATTTTCCTCAGCGCTCGGTACGTGATGGCCGGTACAAACTGATCAAAACGATGCTCAATGACCGTGCCGATCCTGGTGCTCAGAAATGCCTGAATAATGGTGCATCAAATTTTCGTGGTTCACCGACTCATAATGAATTGGTTGGATGCGACTCGCTGACACAGAAAATCTACGAAACGTGGTTGAATCCGCCTCCTATCCAGTTGTATGACTTGTTGAATGATCCGAACGAGTTTTTTGATTTAGCTGATGATCCGGCACATGAGACGGTGAAGGCCGGCTTGACTTCTGAGTTGGAGAGGTGGCAAGTGGATACTGATGATCGGATGCGTCATCCAGCTTTTTTGAAACGCTTGACCGCGGAGAATGACGAGTGCAGGAAAGCAGGTCGGCGAGCACCAGAGGGTGGTTGGCAGTATTCACAGTATTTGGGACCAGATTCTGTCGTGAAGCCGGTGGTCTTGCACGCAGAGTGATGAAAGCGGAAGAACACGATACTTTCCCATTGGATGGTAATTCACCAGTATGCCCATATTTGCATTGCAGCAATTTGCAAAGATTAATCAGTCGATGATTGAAGTGGCAGGAATGACGCGATTTAAATGCGGTTTTGCATTAACAGGGGGGGGCGATGCAAACAGGGGAGAAAAGACGCTCGCGCAATTGAGGGGCATCGAGGTTACAATAGGGTTAGAAAGAGGTCTGGATATGCTGGCCTCGACAATGGACTGTTAACAATCACGCGTGACACATGAACTTTGGAACAACGAATCGGGTGCTGGGGGTTCTCAAAGGTGCTGCTTGTATGGGCGCTGTGCTGTTTGGCGGCATTGGCCCGCTGGGGTCTCGCCAAGTGTCTGGAATGGATTCACAGACATCGTTTTCTGTTCCGGGCAGTGTCAGCAGTATCTTTCGTGATCACTGTGTTGACTGCCACAATTCACAGGTCAGTGAAGGCAATGTTGATTTCACTGGACTCGA
>JAPOKD010000127.1 GCA_029977825.1 Planctomycetota bacterium
CCATGCGGACGCTGTTGCGAAGTGGAACAGCGAACCTGCGGTTCCTTCAAGCCCCATCGCGTTACCGATGGATGCAACGGTCGCCTCCTTGGTCGCTCGCCGCATGATGGCTCTTGCAATTGTCCAAGGCATTTCTGCCTGATTTTGACGCATGGCAAGTTCAGCGACGTTGGTGAGCGTCTCTGTTTTTCCCATGGGCTTGCCATCGACCAGAAGTCCCACGTTTGCCACGGGACTGTCGGGGATCACGACTTCGGGGACTTTTACAGAGGCAATGTTGGGAAGAGCTGGTGCATCCTCTGACGTCCGGTTGTTTTCATTGTCCGTTGTCGGATGGCCGTCTTTATCTCGAGTCTGATTGGTTGCCGAGTTTAAGACTGACGACGCGATTGCCAGGGTTGCCGTGGTGGTCGGGGCATCGGTTTCCTGCAGAATTGGCCCTCGGCCTACGCAGGAAATGACATACAGGACACCGTTTCCCTTTGCGCTATGGGTACCGCTTCTCGAACGCACGATGTCACCAGCAGCCGCAGAAAAATCGGGTTGCACCGTGCTGGCGAGCTGGTAATACCTTGAGGCGTCGTCGTAGTCGTGGTGCGTTGCTTCCCGCAGTACGCCGCGCAGATAGGGTGCAATTGCGATGGGCTGATATGTTTTTCCGCCGTCGAGTCCCTGCTTGTCAGCTTTGGCAGCCAACTTGGACTGCCGGTTGATCGCCTGCAGCGTATAGCTTTCGGCGTCG
Source organism: Planctomycetota bacterium (assembly GCA_029977825.1). Taxonomy (GTDB): domain Bacteria; phylum Planctomycetota; class Planctomycetia; order Pirellulales; family Pirellulaceae; genus Rubripirellula. Next base: position 743 of record JAPOKD010000127.1, read on the forward strand.
ACCTGATCATTGGCCAGTGAGCAGATGGCGAGCATGGTTCGGATCATGACCTCTTCGTAACCCGCAGGTCGAAACTGCTGAGCGTTGTCATCTGTGAGTAAAGCAGCTGTTTCATTCACAGGATTCATTTTGGCCGCCGTGTCAAACTCGTCTCGCATGGCCCTGAGTCGGCGTTCTGCTGCGGCTGCGTCACCTTGTGCTAGTTCAATGATCGCCATGTCCAGTTCGGCAGTCTCTTTTAACCGGGAATTGTCAATGGCTGCTTCTTTCAGTGTCATTGACGCCGTAGTCAGATCGCCAACCGAGAACGCCTGGCGAGCAGAACTAATGGTGGCGACCGATCTCGCACAGCCCGGCAGGTGCGTAAGTGCAGCCAGCAGCAAAAGAAGTTTTGCGGGATGCAAGTAACGGGAAGGCATGGGAGGTTAGTTTGCGATGACTGGAGATTCGGCAAATTTGGTCGCGCGCCGCATGGCTCACCTGCGGCAAATTTTGGCACCGCCGCAGCTGAACCTTTGGATTTGAAATGCTCATCAGGACGATTCGATGACAGGTCTCGATTCGTATGCACTCAACCCGACCGTCATGGGACGCTGCCTGTTCCGTTTGGTGCTTGGTTGCGAGAACAATTCATAACAGGGCGAGAGTAAGCCGCCACTTGAACGGCATGGGGTCGTTACCCCAATCGAAACGGTCAACAACAGGTTCAACCATCTGCTTGGTCGAACCAGCCGTAATTCCACCACTTGCCCGCTCGGTTTTTACTGTAGCCCTTTCGGATCTTAGCTGATTCCTTCAGGAACTCACCCGTGTGCATGTTCACCATTTCAAGAGTGAGTTCATAATCGCGTTGACTGCTTTTGTTACGGTCAGTTGTGCCCGTGGTCACCGTGGCGTAGAGCAGGTAATCCACAGGGGCGCCTTGTCGTCCGAGCGCCGCAGCAAAGGCTGCACGGTTGGCTGGGAGGAAAAGTGCGTCCGGTCGGAGCCTTGTTTCCAGTAATGCAGCATCAACCATGCGTCGGCTAATTGCTCGAAATGTTTCGGCAGAATTGATCTGCGTATCAATTCGCTGATAAAGCTGGTCTTTGAAGTCACCGAGATCTTCAGCGCTCTTGTTTTCTATGCCGATGAAACAGACCGATGCGGGGCCGTTGGCCAGAGCCGCCGGAGAGCTCGGGGTCAGGCCGGCAGTATTGAAGGCCGCGCCCTCCAATGACGGAGAGGACCCTGCAAACGTTGATGCATTTTGAAAGCCAGCAGGTTGCACCGCAGGAGGGCATCTTCCCAATAACTGCGCAACGGACGCGTCTACCAGTGGGTTCCAGGTTGCTGCACCCGCAGCGTGACTGCCCACCAGGTCTTTGTCCTGCTTGGCAAGAATATGGCCGTATTGGCTTGCACAGCCAATCAGTGGGCCGCAAGCGAGCAGAAAAATCATGCTCAAGCTGCGGAAGCGGTGAGGCTTGTTCATCGGCTGTTTTCCGAAAAAAAGGTCAGCGGGTGTGGAGACCGGATTCCGAGTTCGCAGAAAAGATGGTGAAGGCCGATTTCCCTGCTAAAAGGCGAAAACACCACGTTCGTGCGAGCTAAGGCGATCTCTCCAGTTACTTTTCAACTATCAAATTGTGAGATTTTGCTGCTAGGCCAGTGCTGGCAGACGGCAGCAGTTCGGGCTGGCAATCGTGACTTCGACATCGGTTGCACCGACCCCAGCACAGAACGGAGCCCAGAATCGGTAGTTGTCAGCGAGATTTCAGCCGAAACCACCTCCGCCGAAATCGACGGAAGCCGAGCGGGCCTCGCCCTGCCTACTTCCGTTCTCATCGGTGATTGGTCATCATTCAGGTAGAAATAACCGGTTAGATTGGGAAAGTCGTACAAAACTGCGCTTTTGGCGTAGTTTTCCTGCCTTTCCAAAACTGCCTGGATGGTTGTTGGGCTAAGATCCCTTAAACCTGCTTCCAGCCGTGGTTCCCTGTCGACTTCGATTCCCGTGACGGCAGAGCTTCGGTAAACTGGGCAGGCAACCTAAAACCACGTCATTTATTCCTGCAGACTCCAATCGTTGATCTTCGCCCATGGCTGTTGTTGATTCCTCGAACGCCGTTCTCGGTTCATTTGTCCCCGCGCCTAACGCTGCATTTCCGGATGCAGGTGGTACCGTGGTACCTGTTGTCAGTGAGGAGGCTGATGATGATCAGCTCGGTGAGAGCAGCGACGGTGACGACGACAACGACGATGGTGGATTTTCGGACGACGACGAGGCAAGTCCTGACACTGGTTTTCAGGATGATCTCGATGATGACGATGACCTCGATGAATTCGACGACATCGACGAGGACGACTTCGACGATAACTTTGATGATGATTTCGAGGAAGAAGATGATGACGATTACGAAATCGAAATCGATGATGAAATCAGCACTGAGTTCGGGCTAGGAAGCAACGCCGATAAAGAACCCGAGATCGTTGATGGACTTGATGACTTTGAAGACTTCGATAACGTCGACTGAAAGATTGGCCCAACCGTCACGGCCGTCGAGTGTAATGGGTTGAGTCTTGTCTCTTTCAGCGTCAGGGGGTACTGGATGCATTCTCTCACTCATCGGTTTGTCCGCACTAGCGTTTCACGCATGCACAAAGGGTCAATCACCGCGCCTGCATCTGCGCCGCACGCACTGTTCCGTGTTTTTAAAATCGCGATTCTGTGTATCTTCTTTCAGAGTGTTATTGCCGTTGCTGATCACAATGCTACTGGTGCTGACAGTGCTGCCAGCAAGCATCCCAATGTGTTGCTGATTTGCGTGGATGATCTGCGTCCCGAATTGGCTTGCTATGGCAAGAGGTACATCGTTTCCCCCAATATTGATCGATTAGCATCACAGGGCAGGATTTTTGGCAGGCATTATGTTCAAGCTCCGACGTGCGGCGCTTCTCGATACACGCTGCTAACCGGGCAGTACGGTCCCAGAGACAATGGCGCTCTTTTTCAACGAGCCAGGCGTCTGGGTAATGAAGCATCGGGTATTACACCCACCATGCCAAGTTGGTTTCGTTCTCACGGCTACACCACGGTGTCGGTAGGAAAAGTATCACACCATCCCGGCGGGCGCGGTGGCAGAGATTGGGATGACGACGAAATTCTGGAAATGCCCGATTCATGGGATCGGCATCTATTGCCGGCCGGACCATGGCAGCACCCCCGTGGTTCCATGCACGGTTTGGCGAATGGTGAAATTCGGAACAACGCAAAGGACATGGACGTCTTTCAGTCCGTTGATGGTGCCGATGAAATCTACCCTGACGGCTTGATCCTGAATGAATCATTGCACCAGATGGACCTGTTGGCCGCTGATTCAACGAAGCCATTTTTCCTCGCCGTTGGGATCATTCGTCCGCATTTGCCCTTTGGAGCGCCAGCGAAGTACATGCAGGCATACCGCAATGTGGCGTTACCACCCATTCCGCATCCTGAAAAACCAGATGGCGTGACCACATGGCACGGTTCAGGTGAGTTCATGAAGTACAACCGTTGGGGGCGTAACCCCAATGCGGATGCCGACTTTGCTACAGAAGTCCGCCGTCATTATGCCGCCTGTGTAACCTATGCGGACGCACTCGTCGGACAGTTGCTTGATCGTCTGGGTCAGCTGGGTGTGCGAGATGACACCGTCATTGTGCTTTGGGGAGACCATGGTTGGCATCTTGGTGAACATGCCATCTGGGGTAAACATGCATTGTTTGAAGAATCGCTGCGTTCACCGTTGATCATTCAATACAAGCATTTGAAAAATCCCGGCCAACCTACCGATTCAATCGTTGAGTCGTTGGATGTTTTCCCGACACTTTGTGAATTGTCAGGTCTGCCAACGCCGAGCGAAGCAGCAGGTATTTCATTGAAACCTTTCCTCGAGGATGTTTCAGCCGTGGGACACCCGGCAGTCTCCTACGCTCGTAAAGGCAAGACCATTCGTACCGATCGTTATCGCTTGATCGTTCATGATAAAGGTCACGTTGAACTCTATGACCACGGAACTGAACAGGCAGAAACCGAAAATGTAGCTGAACAGAAACCAGAGGTCGTTGCTGAACTCCGGGATCTGCTCAAGCAACGCTTGCCGTGATGTTTGAGTGAATCGATTAAATTTCAGAACAACTGCTAGTGCTGTTGCATGTGTGGGGCAGCACCCTTTTGGGGAAATCGAGTGATGGAAGGTGGCATTGCTGTTGGGATCTGCCTGGATGCATCAGGGGAAGTAACAGTTGATGGGCCAGCGGCCCGCGCCTTATTCGATTTGGCCATCGCGTTGGAGGACGCGACACCTCATCCTGTAGATGTTCAGCATGTACTTGCGGCGATCGTGTTGGCGCATGGAGACTCACTGATTGACGAACAGACGCAAGTGACGGGGGATGACCCATCTTTGCAGCGAATCATTTGCAAGTATTTGCCGCTCGTGTTCCAGCAGTATGACGATCAACTGGAAACCTGATTCTTGCGGTGGTGGGCCGACTGAATAGAGTTTTTAGATTTTCCGTTTGTGTCGGCGAGAGAGCTTTTCCGCTTGCGGCGTGCCTGTTCTTTGCCAGCCTTCCAAAAGACTGGGGTCAGGTTGTGTATTCGGAGTTGAACTCAACGTAGCTGGTTGTCAGATCGCTGGACCAGTATTCGACTGTCCCCGGGCCTTGCCCAACGCGCAGGACAATGGAAACTTCGGGATTCGACTTCATCTTGTTGCTGAGAGCGGGTTCGTCGAAGGGCACAGGGGCGCCATGATGATAGATGGTGATGCCGCAGATCTGCAGGCTTGTTTTTTCAGGTACGACCTCAGCGTCGGCATATCCAGCTGCCGATACAATTCGGCCCCAGTTGGGGTCGGCGCCGGTAACGGCAGTTTTCACTAATGGACTTGCCGCGACTGTGCGGGCAATGGTTTCAGCGTCCGCTTCGTTGGCCGCCCCTTCGATGCGGATTGCCATCAGATGACGTGCGCCTTCGCCGTCCGCGACAAGCTGCTTGGCAAGTTTGATGGCGACCTTCGTAAGCTCCTGTTGAAATATCTGCAACTCGTTTGCGTTCAGTGGCGTGCCTTCGCCGCTGGACATCAGTAACAGCGTGTCGTTGGTGCTTGTGTGTCCGTCGACACTGACCCGATTGAAGCTGGTTTTGGCAGCTTGGCGGAGTGTTTCCTGCGCCATGTCGGTCGTCAGGGGCGCATCGGTGAGCATGCAGGCAAGCATCGTAGCCATGTTGGGTGCAATCATTCCGGCGCCCTTTGCCATGGCGGCAACCAGGAACTGCCGCTGGCCAACTTCGATTTCCGCAGTGACGGTTTTGCGATCCTTGTCTGTTGTTCGTATGGCTTCCGCTGAACTAAGAAACCCTGCCAGGGTAGGTGTGATTTGCTGGTAGGCCTCACGGATTCCCCTGCGCACGCAATCCATCGGGAGATGTTTTCCGATAATTCCAGTGCTCATCACGAGAACATGCTCCGGTTGGCACCCAACCAGATCAGCAACGAGCTGGCACATCGCGGCGGCATCCTGCAAGCCTTGATCGCCGGTACAGGCGTTGGCATTGCCGCTGTTGGTGACGACCGCTCGAATGGTCTCCGCTGGGGTTCTCTGCCGTGACAGGATCACCGGGGCTGCCACTATCTGATTCTGGGTGTAGACACCGGCGGCCACGACAGGTCGATCCGATACGATCAGTGAAAGGTCAGGTTTGCCACTTGGTTTGATTCCGCAAGTCACGCCTGCGTACTGGAATCCTGCAGGGAGAGCAGCTTCGGCGCAGTGGTCCGGGGGCAAATCGGGGCTATCCGACTTTTCGCTTTTGGGGATGTTTTCGCAGCCAGACATGACGTTTTTGAGTAATTTGGGGTAACGGAGTGTATTCTGGGTCAGCCGCTGATTCGGCCGGCGGTCCTCCTTGCTGAGGCCGAAAAGTGATCAGCAAAGCACGACATCACCGACGTTACGGAAGTTCGCGTCCGCTTGTGGCGATTTGACTTACCGGCATACTAGCGACGAAGTGCGATACTTTCTGCGCCGACTGTTCCCTTAAGGCCGAAACAAATTCAGATGAGCCAGTGCGATGAGCTTACCGATGCGGAGCAGCCTGAGACGTCGGGCCCGCGCGAAATAGCTGCAAATTGCGACTCAGGCCGGAATGAAACAGGCCAGAATATTGTTCAAGTCGAAAATTTGACCAAGCAGTATGGGGATTTCACCGCTCTGGACGCGTGCCATTTGGAGGTAGCGCGTGGCGAAGTTTTTGGTCTGCTCGGTCCGAACGGGGCGGGCAAAACCACTCTCATCAGGCTCATGCTTGGTTTCCTGCATCCCACTTCCGGACGATGCCTCGTTGATGGGTTCGATCCAATCGTGGACGGCGTAGGGCTTCGTGAGCGGGTGGCTTACTTGCCCGGGGATGCGCGGCTTCCCAGACACATGCGCGGTGGTGGGGTTCTTAAGTTCTTCGCAGAAATGCACCCAGCAGGTAATTTGGAGCGAAGCCTCGAAGTCGCGGATCGCCTGGAATTGCAGACGCGTCGGCGAGTGGGTTTCATGTCCACCGGAATGCGGCAGAAGCTTGCACTTTCGGTCGTGTTGGGGTTGGCGACACCGCTGTTGATTCTGGACGAGCCAACGGCAAATCTTGACCCGACCATCCGCGCCGCTGTTCTTGATTTGGTGGTCGCGGCTCGGGGGGCTGGTCGAACCGTCATTTTCTCGTCGCATGTTCTCAGCGAAATCGAAGAAACGTGTGATCGAGTAGCTTTCCTGCGGCACGGTAAGTTGTCACATGAACTGACCATGACTGATTTGTTCCAGCGACACAGGATCACTGCTCGCAAGCCCGACGCAGTGATCCAGGTGCCGGAACAATTCAAAGGTGTTGTAACGCTCAATGCGTCTAACGAAGGACAATCAGGCCACCTGCAAATTGATACCGCAGGTGACCTGGCGCCGCTGCTCGCTTGGGTGGACTCTTTGGGCTTGCACCAGATTCGGATTGAGCCGCTGGGACTCCGTGCCGTTTATGATGCCGTGCACAGTGGAAACACGCCTGTTTCAGGCAGCCCTGTCGGCGCTCCAAGCCAGGCGGTAGATCATTCAGCGAGGGCGGGGAAATGATCAACCGGATTCTGGTTCGCAAATATCTTGGACAGTCATCTCTGCTTTTCTACTCGTGCGGGCTCGCATTGTTTGCCTTTGCCTGGGTCAGGGTATGGGTGGTGAGCCTGTTGGATATGGGGCAATTCAAAACCATCCTTGAACAGTTTCGCGAATTTGAAAAATTCGCGCCAATTGATTTTGATGCGTTGTTTACGTATCCGGGACGCGTCGGGATGACGTATGACGAGCCCATTGTGATTCTCTGTGTTGTCATTTGGTGCATTGCACGTGGCAGTGACGTTGTCAGTGGTGAACTGGGACGCGGCACTCTGGAAATGTTACTGGCACAACCCATCAGGCGTAGCACTCTGCTTTTGTCGCATGCCAGTGTTTCTGTCGGAGGTCTTCTGTTACTGGTTCTGCTGGTCTGGGCAGGTATCGGCATCGGAGTCTTTGCGACCTCTGTGAATGAAACGGTCGAGCAACCAACGCTGCAAATCCCCTTCTTGAATCTCGACGTACCGCTGACAATCGATTCTCCTGCCAAGCAGGAAGTCCCGTTACGCGACCGGGTTGATGTGCGAACTTATGCGGCTTCGACCTTCAACCTGTTTGCTTTGGGGCTATTTGTTTTAGGCCTCGCTACGATGTTGAGTTCGCTTGATCGCTACCGCTGGCGCACTGTTGGCGCAGTGGTGGGCATCTATATTCTGCAATTGGTGATGTACGGATTAGGCAAGGCGGCCACCTCTCTGGACTGGCTTCTTTCAATGACCTTTTTCAGTTGTTACAAGCCGCAGAAGATGACCTCACTCGTCGCAGAGGGGGGGCTGGGATCGCCTTGGAATTTCACTCAAATCATGCCTGAGGGGGTGTTCCCTCCCCCGGTATATCCGTTGATTCTGATTGGTTTGGGGGTCCTGTTTTACTTTATCGCCTATCGGACTTTCCGAAACCGCGATCTGCCTGCACCGTTGTAAACGTGACCGTGTTGCCTCGGTTGCTGAGGCCTTTGTTTTGCCGGACACCCTCGTCCTCGACACGCGTTTTGTTTTTCCTCCGTGAAGGCCAGTGCAGGTGTCTTGCTGCGAGGAAGTTCGGTAACTTTCACGAACTTGTTCCCGCTTTCTGCAGCTAGTGGAGGTTCTGAAACACGTCTGCTAAACCTTCCGGATGGGTCCGGATGTAGGGTGGAAAACTTTTCCCATTAGTGGAGTTCCGCACCCCCGGTGAAATAAAAAACATGACGAAAGTGGGTGGGAATCCCAACTTTCGCTTGCGACCGGAAGTGGTGGAGATTTAATAAGCCTCATGTCATTGGTACCTATCGCACGGGCGTGCAGTTTGGTTCTTTGATGGACTGATCGAGTCTGGCAAACAAGCTTGAAGTCTTGTTGGGACAACTCTGATGCTGGTGTTAGCGAAATTACCGGTGCACAGTCGAGTGTGGGGCATTAGCGTGATGATTTTGGGGCAACTTTCATCTTGGAACATGTTTACCTCTAGGTCGATTCAATGCGTTTCACTGCCTTACTGTTTTCTAAAATTCAATCAACACACCAGACATCGCGTCGCCCAGCAAAACGTCGATTTGCAGTTCAGAGCCTTGAACGACGGGAGTTGCTCGCAGGCGACCTGTTCTTCAACGCGACCACGGATGCACCGTATCGCGTTGTGGAAGGTAAGACCATCAACGGGGCGATTCAGATTGAATCTCCGGCCTTAGTCGACCTTGAGGTTCAGTTGGAACTGATACAGGCAAGCCCACAGGCGAGTCTTGGTTTCTCTGAGTTCGTAGAAAGCAAGATCGTAACGATCCCTGCAGGAGAAACTCAGTCGTCCAGATTTCTGGTTGCCGCAGTAAGAGATGATGTTCGCGACGGCGAGCATGATGTCGTTCTGTCCGCATCGTTATCAGGTTACAACGACTTGATGGTCGACTTTCGTATTCTTGATGCTCAGGCAGGGAATGTGCCGCCTGTGATCGACAGCCTCGGGGGGGTGGGCTTCATGAATGCTGTCCTGCCGGGAGATGTCGTTTCACTAAGCGGCACGTTTGATGACTCCGATGGTGCAGACGTTCATCAAGTCACCGTTGATTGGGGTGATGGACAAAGCGAGGTCTTATTGGCTTCCCAGGTGAATCAAGAGTCGGATAGCTTTGGTGCCGGTCATGTTTATGCGACGCCTGGTGTTTATGACGTCGCCGTGACAGTGACCGATGGAGAAGACACTGACACGGAAAACGGACGAGCAGCGGTTGTTGGTATCACATTGTCCAATGAGGGCGTGGTGGAAGTCGTCGGGGCAAGTGGCGAGGACCGGGTTGAGGTCAAGAAAGCGAAACGGGGTAAGTACTATGTCGCGGCAAAATTTGACGGGTTTGGAAAGCAGTATCGTTCTTTTAAATCACATGATGTCTCTGGATTGAGTGTGATTACCGGTCCCGGTCGAGATCACGTGAGAGTGCATTCAAAAGTTAAAGTTGATGCGGTCATCAAGTCAGGTGCTGGCGACGATGTGGTTGAGGGTGGGGACGGAAATACAACAGTCTTTGCTGGTGCGGGAGATGATGTTGTTGTGACTCGTCGTGGCAACGATAAGATTCTCGGCGGACGAGGGAATGACGTGCTTTCGGCCGG
>JAPOKD010000889.1 GCA_029977825.1 Planctomycetota bacterium
CACAGGAGGAAGCAGGTAAAGCAGTCTGGTTGGACGCAACTGTAGCAGCGTCCAGCGGATCTGCACTGTCAATCCTCAAAATGGTGTCACCCAATTGCAAGACACTTCCGGTCGACAGTTGGACCGAGCCCTTAATCGCTACCCCATCCACCAGTGTGCCACCGCTTCCACCACGATGGACCAACTCAAGCCTCCCCTGCAGAGCACGGATTTCACAATGAATACGACTGATTTTCGGATCACGGATTTGCGTGTCACTGTCCCTCCCACGCCCAACCACACAAACACCGGTCGCGATCGAAAACGAACGACCTTTTTCAGGCCCGCTGATCACTACCATACTGCCGACTAGTTCGTCGCTCATCGTTCGGTTCCTGTTTCAATCGTATTGAGCTGTTTAATCACCACTTCCAATCCCCAATTGATCTGCTTGATCACCTCCAAGCTCCAAAACGTCATCAGCGGGTCTTCCAAAAACAGTGGCCTGTTCCCGTGAAAAAGGAAACGCAATCTGCTGCTTTGCCAAGTCCGCTAATTCAATAGCCGAAACAACACCTTCCGGCACCTCCGCATCCTTGGACACCAACAAGGAGCGGATTAAAGAGTTTATTTCGCTCGGAACATCCAAGCCGTCCCGACGCGAGATTTCAACGGCATCGACCAGTAAAAACAGAGCCATCTCAGGCTGACTTTCTTTCAGCTTATTGGCCGTCGATATAATCAACTCCAGTCGCAACCTGATTCGCTCATCCGCAGTCAAACGCTCACCCTGTTCGGCGAGCACCCGGTCAATAACACTCCGCTGCATCGCAATGGTCTTCCGACCACGCATGACTTCTTCCCTGTAAAATGCAAGTTGCTGTCGCGTTTGCAGGTAATAGAACAGCAAGACACAGGCAACGACAATCAACCCGAGGCTGGCAGATCCAGACACACTGGCAAATATCAGGTGCTGACGAACGAATTGTCGCGTCCGTCGTATTACTCCTGGTGGTTTGGCAAGAATGGGATCTCCTCGCAGCCATCGCGACAGATCATCGGCAAGAGCATCGGCAGCCTGGTACCTGTCTGCAGGTTTCTTGTTCAAACACTTCAGCGTGATGACCTCCAGTTCATGTGGAACGCTTGGAATCAAGGCTGAGGGGCGAATGGGTTGTTTTGAAACCACCTGCCCTACGACTTCAACAGGAGACGGAGCCACGAAAGGTGGTCGACCTGTAAGCATGGCGTACAGCACACCGCCGATGGAGTAAATATCCGACGCAGCAGAAACAGGCTGTGAACCTCCACCTGCCTGCTCGGGCGGCATGTAATGCGGCGTACCTATCAGCTCACCCGAACTCGTGACGTCACTGCCCCCGGTCATCAGCTTACTGACGCCAAAGTCAGTGATCCTAACTTTCTCACCATCGGCCAAAAGAATGTTGGCCGGCTTCAAATCACGATGGATGACCCGTTTTTGGTGAGCATGCCCTATCGCAACCGCGAGGTCTTTAGCGAGCAATGCAGCACGTTCTGGCATTAGCGGTCCATCCCGCAGCAAGTCCAGAAGACTCGGCCCCTCAACATAACCCATTGCGAAATAAGGCCTGCCCCGCCATGAGCCTACATCGAACACAGGAACAATGCCCGGATGATCCAACGCTGCGGCAGCTTGTGCTTCGGACTCAAAACGCTCTCTTGCCTTTTGGTTGCCCTCCTCAACGAGAATCATCTTCAGGGCAACATACCTTCGCAGGTCGTGCTGCCAAGCCAAATACACTACCCCCATCGCACCGCGGGCAATCTCACGCTTCGGCTCATACCGACCAATCAACGTTCCGAGGGGCGGCAAACCCACTGCCGCCACCTCCGCACCGAAATCTGGGGGGGCGGTGGGCTGATCCAGAAGAGGATCATTATCAGAGTAAGACGGGTTGGACAAATCCATAATTGAAGCCGATCAGCCACTGCATTGGTGCTCTGCATTACGCAAGCGAAATGCTAAAACCCCAACGAACCGAACGCAACAATCAAGCTACCTGAACCAGGAACTCACACGACATATCACAATCTCTACATCAAATCTCAATCCGAAATTCTCATAGCAACAGTCTTCACCATCCAAATCATGAAACTCCCAACACCTAACTTCATGGCCCGCACCATACGTTGGAATCATTCTTGATCGGACGGTCTGACTGATCACACCTTGAAGATGGCGCGTCAAGCAACGTTCAAAGAAGGAGGTTATTTTCGCGAGTTCGACGCTCCATGGTTCCGCAAATGGGCTGATTCCGAAAATGCACTCAATGACTTACCACATCTTTCATGCCCGAACTCACCCTCACTACTGTCGCTGACCATTCAAAGCCGCTCTTCCGTCGCAACTTGCCCATTCGCGTAAGCCGGGACACGGAGAATCGGAAATCGCCACTGAGCGAGGGCCAAAGATCCAAACAAGATGGTTGTAAAAAAGAGATCGCCCGCCAGCGTATTCTGGAAAAATGGAATGGCAAGCGTATAACAGGAGATCAGGCCCGCCCAAGTGTGAGGGTATCCTGCGTACCAACAGGCCCCGTTCGTGACTGCAAAAAACACGACGGAACCTGTCACAGAAACACCGAGTACCTTGAGCGGTTTCGGGCGTGACTGTATGCGACTTCCCAACCAGACATTGAAAAGAAAACAGCCATAGACAAACGGCATCAACGCGTGCATGCCCAACCAGTAATCACTCAGTAACATCGCAGTCAAGGGAATCAAGGCTGCACGAAACTTTGCTCCAAACGTTGCCCCGGCGAACAGGGCCATTGCACCGATCGGCGAAAAATTTGGGGGATAGGGAAGAAAGCGGGCAAGCATACCGACGACGATCA
>JAPOKD010000823.1 GCA_029977825.1 Planctomycetota bacterium
GCAACTCGACAAACCCTGCCCTACATACTCTGTCGCTTATCAACGACGCTTACCTACGTCAGGCTTGCTCCATTGACGTGCTTCGCTCACATGCTCGACTCGCCACCACGATCACCCTCATCGCCTTGATCATGAGTCCCGGCGTCAGCATCATCCGTTGGCTCCATGGAATCGCTTTCGAGTTGGCCTTGCTCGGCTCCAGTGCCACGCTTTGCTTCATAAAGTTCCGAAGCAGACATGGATGTGGCTCCCAAGTCTCCAGCTCGGCCAAAATCTTCCTGTTCCAGCCCAGATTCGCAGGATGCCAAGGCACCAAAGAGGTCAGCATCGCTCGTGCTCGGATCAGCACCCGCGCTTTCCGGCTTGTTATCGGACGGCGACTCTCGAAGCCAAAGTGGAACCATCCCAAGCATGAACAGCCAAAACAACATGATCCCGGGTGATGAATTTTCAGATGGCCACAACGGGAATGGTAAACCTGTTGTTGTGTCTGCTGAGTCCAGACGTCGCCAGAACACGAGCTGAAAGGTCAAAGCAATCGGCATCGAAATGGCGAATCGTCCAAGAGCATCACATCGTTGGGGCATGATCGGACGGATCCAGAAAGCCAGCACACCAGCCAGGACAATCACCGCCGGTGATGCCTGCCAGCCAACCACGAGAGCTGGAATTGAAAGTATGACGATCAGGTCGATCAATCGGACCGTCGATTTCCCCAACGGATCAAGCTTGGGATCTGCCGTGGGACAAAAGCCTTTTGCTAAGTACCGGCCTAAAGCAGTCGCTGCCACCAGGGCCGTGATGATGCGAATTATCGCGTCGACATACCTGCCCTCGGGCCGCCAATCATCCTGCACTTCCATCTGCCACGGAACGACCATGAGCGTTGGATAAGTCAGAAGAGGCAGTGCCGTGACCGCCAACGCGAAACTGGTCAGATTTGTGGGCAACCGATTTCCATCCAAGCGAATCAAGCCGATTGCCCAGCAAAGAGTCAAACCCACGATATGGTAGACAAGAGTAACCAAAACCAGTGGATCGAGTTCCGGAAACGCAAGCGGCCCACCATGGTTGTGTCCCTGACGCGGTAAGCTCACCTGATAGACTTCCGCGACAGCGACGGCCGTCAGCGACAACCCCACCACCACTTCAACAATGGGATATCGTGGCGAAATGGGAAGGCGACAGGAACGACAACGTCCTCTCAAAGCCAACCATCCAAAAACCGGAAAGTTATCACGTGCTTTCAACTGCGAAAGACACCGAGGACAATGCGAGCGACCATTGATTGACTCACCGCGAGGCATGCGCCAAGCAACCACATTCAAGAAACTTCCAACTGAAGAGCCTACCCAGAAAGACCAGACGAAAATCACCACATCGACACTTCGAGGCAGGTACAAATCGGCTGCGGAGAGAAACGGATTAGCCTGAGCCTGAAGCTGGGCAACCCCCATGATGTACCCCGCCCCCAACAGTAAAATTGCCGCGGTAGCGTAGCACAGGGGATAACGGATGCTTAGAGGCCGGTTTCTCAAGGCAAGTGTCTCGACGGTTTTGCAGGGCGAACACCGCCTCTGAACCAAAAAGGGTAAATGAAACAGTTTGTCACGTGGATCCGCTTCACCTTTGGCGACGCAAGCACCCAGCATAGACAGTGGCGAGGAAAACAGATTTGCGACTGGCACGTAAAAACGGGCTAGCAAACGAGCATCCTACAGCAGATTTAGGCATATGTGATTCCAGCAATCAGTTGGCGTCTTACAATCTTGTCACGCTTCTGATCCAGCAATTCGACACACAAGCCCGTGTCAGAAGCTAGAATAGCAGGAGAATGCGATCGACCACCTCCGACAAAGATGAAACGCTGCAATCGCCCCGTCACACGCCCTAACCGTTACAGGCTGCCCGCATTCGCATCAGCCCGTTGAAACCCTCAATAAAGTATTAACTGGTGATATCGCGAGAGCCCGTTTAGTCCCACCGGTCTCCGTGAAGAACTGACGCCAAAACCCAAGAATCGCCGTTATATTTGCCGAAAATTCAGTCCAGAGACGAGGATGTGAAGGATTGCTGCCAACATCACCGATACCAAGTCAGGTGAGGCGGTCCGCCCAAGAGCGACCCGATTTCCAATCGCCCCAAAAGAACGCGCGAGCCGACATGTCTGAGGCGATTGACGCCGACTTATCAAAAACTTATGCCTGAACCTTCACACATCCTCGTCGTGGACGACAGTCCAACACAACTTCGGCAAATTCAATTTTTGCTTGAAAGAGAAGGTTTCGTTGTCCAATCTGCGGAAGACGGAGTCCAGGCAATTGCTGCCATTGAAAACAACATGCCCATGCTGGTCGTGACCGACCTGCAAATGCCTGAGATGAATGGCTTGGAATTGGTTGCGTCAGTGAACCAGACGATTCCCTCTCTTCCAGTCATCTTGACCACCAGTAAGGGCAACGAAAAGATTGCAAGTCAGGCATTAAAAGCAGGTGCCGCAAGCTACGTTCCAAAACGCGAACTTAACGAAACCCTGATTCCCGTGCTGCAGCAGGTGATGGCCGTCAACAAGGCAGCCAAAGCGGTACCGGACGTTGCTCAAAACGCGGTCGAAAGCACCATCACACTGGAGGTCACAAACGACGAAGGTCAGATTCCAGATATCATTTCGAGGCTGGAATTGCCGATGGTCGAACTGGACCTGTTCGATGAGGGCGAAAGAATGCAAATCGCCATGGCGTTGGATGAAGCACTCTTGAACGCGATGATTCACGGCAACCTGGAGGTCTCCTCAGAGTTGCGACAAAATGATGACGGCGCTCCATACGTCAACATGATCGCCCAAAGAAAAGAAGAAACTCCCTACAAAGATCGGAAAGTCACGATCAAGTTGGAAGCAACCAACGAACAAATCACTTTCACGATCCGCGATGATGGGCCAGGGTTTGATGCAGCTGCATTGCGTGACCCTACAGACCCCGAAAACATCGAGCGAGCGGGCGGCCGAGGCTTGTTGCTGATCAACGCCTTCATGGATGAAGTCAGCCATAACGAAGTCGGCAATGAGATTCGCATGACCAAACGGAAAGCGACCGGTGATGTCGAAGAACCTGACGACAGTGATGAGTAACACGCTCAACTGCTGCTGAGTCAGTCACGGGGACATCCCAAC
>JAPOKD010000475.1 GCA_029977825.1 Planctomycetota bacterium
CCCGAAGTTGATTTGACCGATCCTCGGATATTGGAGATGACGTTGAAAGAGCGGATTGCTGACCATCGCAACAAGCCCGCATGTGCTTCCTGTCACTCCCGAATAGATCCATGGGGAATCGCTTTCGAGAATTTTGACGCTCAGGGCTCGTTTCGTACCCGGGTGGGAAAAAAGCCGGTGGATGCAACATCCACCCTCTTCAATCAACAGCAATTGGATGGCATTGATGGACTAAAGCGTTACCTGCTCAGCGAACGGCAGGACCAATTCGTTCGGGCCATTGTGCACAAGATGACCGCCTATGCTTTAGGACGGCCACTGACTTTCGCAGATCGCTCTGACGTTGACAGATTAACAGTACAATTCAGACAATCAGGCGATCAACTCGAGGACCTGATTCACCTCATTACCACCAGCGACCTCTTTCATGCCAAACAGAAAACAGGAACGAGTCATGAATAAGCCGTCTTCGCGTATCAATCGGCGGAATTTTCTTCGCGGTTCCGGTATTGCCTTGGCGCTGCCCTGGCTTGAAGCCACGGCGGTCTCTGCCAGTGCAACGCAACAGACTCCCAAACGTTTTGTGAGTGTCTACCATCCGGATGGTGTCGGCCTTCCGCTCAAGGACGATCCGGCTTGGCACGATTGGAGCTGGTTTCCTCGCGGAGGAGAACGAGATTTTCAACTCACCAAGGTGTTGGATGTATTGGAGCCATTGCGAAACGAAATCACCATTTACTCTGGATTATCGCATCCGGCTGCGAGACGCGTGCATGGTCACTCCAATGCGGACCAATACCTGACGGGTGCTGCTACGGGAGGCCACGGTCCCTACAAGAACACGGTCTCGGTGGATCAAGTCATTGCGCAACACATCAACGAAGCAACACGCCACGCCTCGCTGGTCATGTCGACCAATGGGGGAATAGGTGGGCCTCGAGGTGCGCAGACACAATCGTTCAATCAAGCGGGACGGCCTATTCCAGCGATGAACAAGCCAAAGCAGATTTTCGACACGCTCTTTGTTGCCAGCGGCAAAGACGCCAGTGCGCGACTGGCACGGTCAAAGAGCTCACTCGACTTCCTGCTCGAAAACACTCGTTCGCTGGATCGAAAACTCTCGCAGCGGGACCGTCGGAAGCTGCAACAGTATCTCGATGCGGTTCGCGATACCGAGGTAAAACTCGATCGAGCACAAAAATGGGTTCATACACCTGTCCCGGAAGTCGACTCTAGCAATCTTCACCTTGAATCAGGGCCCGAGGAAGCACGTCTCTACTTCCAAACGATGTACGAATTGATCTACCTGTCCTTCTTCAGTGACTCAACCCGAGTCGCTACGTTCCAGCTAGGGCGAGAAAACGGTGGTGGCCCGCATAACCTGCTATCGAAAGCCGTTGATCTCGGCAACGCGCATGCATTGACCCACGATGTCAAAAAACCAAATGGCTGGAAAAATCTTGGCACATACAACCGCTACCAAGCCAGCGAATTCGGGCGATTTCTTGACCGTCTGAAGGAAACTCCAGAACCGAACGGAAACGGATCATTGCTCGACAATACATTCGCGATGCACGGGTCAGCGTCCAGCAGTTTCCACTTGTCGCGTAACTACCCGATCATATCAGCTGGTGGGAAAAATCTCGGTTTCACCAACGGCCGTTACATGAAATTCGGACAGGGCAATGAAGACAACCAAGCAGGGGCTGGAATCGTCACTGATGCTGGCTGGCGGGGAGAGATCGTCGCAGAAGAGGAGCCGCTTGCATTGCTCTTTACCACCATCCTTCAACGGTTTGGTGTTGAAACCGACACATTCGCCGGTATCACTGGTACACTCGATCGTATCTAGCGTTGACTGTTCCTGCAGTTGGATCCAAAGGTGACTGGTCGCACAATGCGACACCAACAGGTAATCGATGCTGCTCTTGCGATGCTGAATATTCGCAACGGCGCACTCCAGCGCACTCTAGCGCACACCCAGAGCTGGTGGAGGATATGCCAGTACCTGGCGCGCAGGTGACTCGGTCGCATGAAACCAGCCGCCTGACGCGACCTCTTTGCGACACGCGTCAACGATAGCAAAGCAGAAAAGATCAAAATTTCTGAAAAAACACCGCCTTGGGAGAACTCAAGAAGGGCACTGATTCAAGTGGCTTTTACGAGATTAAGATCCATCCAGGTGAAGCAACTGTGCTGTAAGTCGCGTTTTGTAGATTTGAACCTGTATGCCAGTCTGATACGATAAGCGCCTCATCAACACCAACTAAGGAAAGGTAATCATGCGATCAGTATTTTTGGCACTTCCCTGCATCCTTCTCACTTCTCTCGCGGTTGGCAATGAAGTTCAAAGCATCGATGATCAGTCGACGCATGCTCAATCTGGAATCATTCAATTCAGCGGTGCATCGTCCGCACTCAAGATGAACGCTTTCTGCCTGAACAACAAAGGAAAGATCATTGCTGTGTGCGGTAATGGCCCTGGAGAGGTGCGCGTCGCAAACGATAGTGGCGAGATTCTGGCATCGTGGGAAGTTAGCGTGAAGCCCGAATCGGTAGGTGTTGCCGACGATGACAGCATTCTTGTCGGTGGTGAAGGCAAGCTGTTCCGCTTTTCTCCAGAGGGCAAGCTCATTAACGAAGTCGCCTCTCCCCACGCAGCGCGGCTACGCGACAGCAAAGCACAACTACGGACCGAGGCGATTGCCACACTAAAGCGTTCGATGACGGCACGCGACCCCTTGGCCATGGCAGAGAGTCGTGTGGCGTCCTACGAAAACATGCTCACACAACTAAAGACAAGGCAGGAGAACGGGTCCCTCAACGCTTCAGAAGAACGCTTGATCAAAATGTTGCCTGACCTGATGGAGCGATATCAAAAGCAGGTCGACGATCTGAAACGCGCTGCGGCTTTGAAAGGCGATGCCCAACAGGAAAAACCAGATGCGGAGCCCACCGAGGCGCAAATCAACTCGCTTGTGGACAGCATGATCCGCACCAAAATGCGAGTCTCGTCGATAAGCTCCACTGGCAAACACCTATTTGTCACCACTCGTGGCACAACCGGATATGGGTACGACGTTTGGAAAATGAATCTGGAATTTAAGAATGCTGAAGTGATCGTAACTGGCCTGAGTGGGTGCTGCGGGCAAATGGATGTCCAATGCTGTGAGAGTGGCATTTTCGTCGCAGAAAACTCGCGAGATCGTGTCGTGCACTACGACATGAACGGAACGGAGATCAACAAATGGGGAAAGTCTGACCGGACCGGAATCAATGGCTTTACCAGTTGCTGTAATCCCATGAACGTCTGTTTTGACACCGAGGGCCGTGTTTACACAGCCGAATCTGGATCAGGACGCATCAAGTGTTTTGACGCCAGTGGAAAACTGGTTTCGTATGTTGGCGACGTTGACCTGGTACCAGGTTGCAAAAATGTCTCCATTGCGGTTTCACCTGTCAACGAGAAAGTCTACATGCTGGACTTGACCCGCAATCACATCAAAGTGATGGAACCAAAGCCAGCCGGTTTGAAAACACCGGATGTGAAGAACGTTGAAAGCAAGAAAGAAGCCAAGGTGATACCAGCCGCCATCAGGCGAGGCGTCTCCGCACGAGTTACCATTGAGGAAACCAAATGAGCGAAGCAAGCATCAACCGTCGCATGATTTTCACCGGCTGCATCTCGCTGTTACTGCTATGCCAGCAACCCGTGTCGTCACCGGCCGCAGAGTCGGGGAAAGCGTTGACCATGGTCGTCATGGATCCCTTGGCGGCGCCGCTGTCTTGCCCCTGTGTTGAGGGATATGCGCAGCGTGACTACACGGTTCTCGCCAAACATCTGGAAGCGGCACTGAATTGCGAGGTTTCCGTGATTTTCAGCGAATCTCTGCCTTCAGCCTTGAAAAAAACCAATGGCAAAGCTGACATTGTTATCGGGAAACAATCAGTTGTCCGCGCTGACGCCAAGTTGGCCAAATGGAAACTGACAGCTGTTAGCGAGTTGACAGATCTTCAAGGGAATACCACCCAGTACGGGATGATCGTTGTCAACAAGGAGGATCCTGCGACTTCAGTTTCCGATCTGGAAGACTACACCATCATTTTCGGCCCCTCGGAAGCGGAAGAGAAACACAGTGCCGCAATCAAGTTGCTCGAGGCCGCATCCATCCAGATCCCAGCGGAGCGTCAAAAGATTGATGATGCCTGCAGCGATGGGGCCTGCAAGGTCATCGATCTTGGGCCCGCGTCCAAAACAGCTGCCGTTATTTCCAGCTATGCCCAGCCACTGCTGGAAGGTTGTGGCACCATCAAGAAAGGGGACCTGAGAGTTGTCGGGAAAACAAATCCCGTACCTTTTGTGACCGTGTTTTTGTCCGATGCATTGGAATCAGATCTTAGGAAACAGATCGTCGCAGGATTGAGTGACGCAGCAATCAAGCCAACGGTGCTGCAGGCACTGGAATCGCTTGCTGGCTTCATTCCCATGCCCAATCCATCCACGGTGGCAAAAAAAAACTAAACCCGCCGCAGACAAATTCATGGCCAGGCTGGCTTGGAACAAGCCGCAATGGGCATCTACCCAACCTGCCGTCGCGGCTCCCCAAAAAACCGACTGTTGTCTGGGAGGTTCCCCTGGTTCACGCTGGCTTGGGTGGAATAGCGGCAAATGACAAGTACGTCGTTTTCGGAGATCGCGATCAGGATGATTTTCAGGACGTCTATCGCTGTTTCCACGCGGACACCGGTGAGCCACACTGGGAAATTGAGCGACTAGCCGTAGCGTCCCTCGATTACGGCAATTCACCTCGCGCCACCCCGCTGTTCATTGGCTCAACGGTGGTTTTTCAAGGTGCGATGGGAAACCTGCTTTGCGTCGAGTTAGCCGATGGAACTGTTCGTTGGGAAAAGAGTTTTCGAGATGAATTTCCTGTTGATGCTGAGCTGCCATGGGGATACTGCGGTTCACCGTTGCTTGCGGATGGAAAACTGATCGTCGCGCCGGGCGCCCCGGATGCCTCATTGATCGCGCTCGACCCTGCCAACGGAGATCTGCTATGGAAAGTCAGTGGCTCCCTACCCTCTTATGGATCGCTCATCGCTGCCGA
>JAPOKD010000333.1 GCA_029977825.1 Planctomycetota bacterium
ATCGCAATGGTGACGCCTGCTTCCTCTGCCGCGGATAAGTGCGGCTTCAGCTTCTCGACGAATTGTCCAATCGCTGACTTCAATGCACTTCCTGTCAGCCCTCTCGGGCCAGCGGCGCCTGTGACGATGGTCTTGCAGCCCATGCGCTTTGCATAACGAAACTCATCCTTGAGTCCAAACGGCCCCAGTTTGTACTGGGTGATGCACTCAAGTGAAGTATTGTTCCGTTTAAGCAGGGCAGAAAAAGCGGCTTCACCCATTTCACTGGCCTGTTCACGCTGGTTTCCATGAACTTTGGGCCATAAGTCGATTCCACTCGCACCAATCTTTGAGACCTCAGGCAGAATCTCAGCCAGATCGGTATAGCCATACATGCAAGAAGCCAGCAGGTATTTCAACTCAAAAGATTCGCCGTCTGCTGGTTCCGGGGCTTGAGCAACTAGTTGCTGGCTTGTGGCGGTGGCTAGAGAAATGCCAGCGGCACCCGACACCAATGCCTGTCGACGATTCATTGCAGATGCAGAGGGCATGTTCACTTCGTATCCAGAATTTGAGGGCAGGAGGGGGGAAGGCATTGAGGTATTCGGCAGCTCGGTTTTCCACTGGGCTTCAGAAGCGTTGCGTTTGAACGCCCCGAGTTCCGATGCAAGCTGATTCCAGGAGTAATCACGCTTGAACACGGATCAGTGTGAACTGCTCCAATCTCCTCTCTCGATGCCAAGTTACCTTTCTTTCATTATTAACAACATTTTGTTGGTATTCCACCGTCACGCATGATTTCTTGTGCCGTTACAGTATTAGCTAACAAGAGTTTCGTCAGCTTGTAACGGACACAATGGGGACTTTGATGTACGACCGCGATATGAAAATGCGTTTTCTTTGGATGATCGTTTTATTGCTTGGGTGCGGAAGTCCAGTACTGGGTCAATCACCGGGATGGAATCAGTTTCTCGGGCCCGAGAGGAATGGGATCAGTCAGGAAACTGGTTTGATGGCAAAATGGCCAACTCAGGGACTTGATATTGCTTGGCGTGTCAATGGCGGTGTGGGGATGTCAGCCGTCGCCGTTGCACAGGAGAAAGCCATTACGATGTGGAACTCAGAGGGTGGTCAGGTGGTTACAGCGCTCAGCATGAAGGATGGAGCACAGCTTTGGTCTTCCGCAGTTGCAGCTAATTATGAGAATTCGATGGGCAACGGGCCGCGAGCAACGCCAGCGATCTCGGGACAACAGGTTTTTGCCTATACCGGCGAAGGTATTCTGGTTTGCCTTGACATTGCCACTGGCAAGCAGCAATGGAGCAAGTCGGTTGTTCGTGAAATGTCCGGCCGCCCTGCGGAATACGGCATGGCGTGTTCACCGCTCATTGTTGACGACATGGTCATCGTGACAGCCGGTGGGAAAGGTAAGGCTGTGGTTGCGTTGGACCGGAAGAGTGGTGACGTTCGTTGGACGGCAGTGGATGGATTACCCGGCTATTCATCTCCGGCTTTGCTGGAGCTTTGTGGGGAGTCACAAATAGTTGCGTTTACTGCTCGCGGGGTTACGGGCCTCCGACCGACTGATGGTCAGGAACTGTGGAGCTATCCGTTTCCTACGCCCTATGACTGTAATACAGCCACCCCTATCGAGGTTGACGGAAACGTTTTTATTTCAGCTGGCGAAAATCACGGTTGCGTGATGCTCAGCGTAACCAAGCAGGCAGCAGGTTATGCAGTTCAAGAGGCATGGGCATCGGTCGATGTAAAAAGCGTGATGCGAAATGAGTGGCAGACCTCCATTTTACTGGATGGATATCTCTATGGATTTGACAATGTGGGAAGTGCGGGGCCAGTGACTCATCTGACGTGCATTGAGGCTGCAACAGGGCAAGTCGTTTGGACAAAGACGCGATTCGGTAAAGGAAACCTTGTGGCCGCTGACGGAAAACTTTGGATCACGACTATGAAAGGAGAGTTGGTTGTGGTTGCAGCAACGCCAACGGGTTACTCGGAGATCGGGCGCGAAAAACTTTTTTCGAAAACGCGACAGAACGCTTCCATTGCTGACGGGTATGCATTGGTTCGTGACGATGCACAAGTGATTTGTATCAAAGTCAAGTGACGCGGTCGTCTGATGCTTTTCGAAACCGGCGCAGGCCATGACCTGCAATCGGGTCATGAGGACGGCAAATCTTCGCTGTACGATTGTGCCTTTCCACACTGGCTCAGGCAGCCCAGTGGGGTGTCGGTCAGGTTTTCTTCCAACGCTGCTAGTTCTCACCAAGTTGGTGGATGGTGTTGTGAATCACACGCCGGAATTCTTTTCCCGCCTGATCCTGCAGTCGGCAGGTGATTTCCATGCCCCAGGTGGGAGCCACATCCGGGATGGTGAGCCGGACTGTTTTCATGTCCGGCAGCAATTTTGCAGAGACGACTTCCAACAGTTGTTCGTTGTAGTGTTTCGACCCGTAATTTCTTGTTCTTTTCAAATCCCATGTTTTGACCTTGTAGCGACTTGTATCACCCACTGACTCGGGATTGATCGCTTCGCTAAAGGTGATGTCAATCGCTTCTTTGGCGGCCTTCAACTGGGTTGGCATGCTGACCGGCTTGCCTTTGTAGCTGACCCTGAACAGACCACCCTCCTCTTCCTGCCGACTGCCGGCCCATGAGAACATGCCACCGAGATAAAGCTGACCATCGGTGGGCGAAAATCTGCCGCGTATCATTCCCGTTGGTAAATCGGGAATGGGCAACTGGCACATTCCCCCTTGTGGTTGTCGCTCCCCGGTAGGTGTGGACAGTTGTTCGTGAGGAACAACGTAGATTCGTCCGTAGCCATACGAGAGGTTTAGCAGTTGTCCATTCAATGGACCCCAGTTTTCGGTATCGGCCCATAGTAATTCTGCCGGTGACCTGTCAAACGAATTGGTGATCCAACACAGCGGTTGCTCCATCGCTTCATCCGATGAGTCAGTCACATCGTGATAGCCATACATGTTTCCGTAGAAGCCCCCGGGACGTACCCAGTTGATGCGGTTCTTGGGGTTCCAGTGTCCCTCCTGATCCGTAACGATGAAACTGCCATCATCATTCAGACAGACTCCATTCGCTGCCCGGAATCCGGTCGCGATAATGTCTGTTTTGCTACCGTCAGCCGCAACTCGCAAAAGCGTGCCGTGGTGTGGAACGACAGCCTTCAATGCATGTCGTGCTGATTTGGCATAGTACAGATTGCCTTCGGTATCACGTTGCAGGCCCATGGCAAATTCGTGAAAGTGCTCGGTCACTTGATGGTCGCTGTTGAGACAGCGGTAGTCGTCCATCTCGCCATCACCATTATTGTCACCTAGCGATACGATCTGGTCCCGGCACGTCACCAGAAGTCGATCCCTGCTAACTAGAATTCCAAGCGGTTGGAACAGTCCCGTCGCAATGCGATGCCAACGCAGCGATCCATCGGGTTGACCAAGAGTGTTGATTCCCTCGACTTTCCAGACATCGCCATCCCATGTGCAGGCAGCGAGCGATTTTCCGTCTGGATAGA
The DNA here is from genome assembly GCA_029977825.1 of Planctomycetota bacterium. Taxonomy (GTDB): domain Bacteria; phylum Planctomycetota; class Planctomycetia; order Pirellulales; family Pirellulaceae; genus Rubripirellula. The sequence continues at coordinate 3,530 of JAPOKD010000333.1, forward strand.
AGTCCATCCCGGTGATTCTTGTTCTTGCTCCCCAGGGGTTTCCCTCCGGACGAACCAGTTCATCGACCAGCCACGCGTCCGATTCAAACCACTTTTTTGCAGGCACATCAATCGCCGTCGCGTATTGGATTGGACCGCCATGAGTGTAGACAGTGAGGTCGGTTTCCAAGTCAGCAAGTTGAGTATTGATGTCGGCCATCGAATCTTGATCCACCACCGAGTCGGTGAACCAGACCGATCCCTGTAAAGGCTGTATGCCTTTTTCAAATGTCAGCACGAGGCGGTTGTCTTGCAGTGTGAACCGGGTTGCATTCTGGAAACCTGGGGCGGCAACCAGGAGTGTGCTGTCCTCAAACTGGATCGTTGCCAAGCCTGCGTCAACTTGCATGGTGGCCGTGCTCGGCAGTTCCATCACTGACAGATCCAGATCGGAATCACGCGGACCAATATTCAGTGTTCGCACGTAAGTATTTACACCGGGTGTCGTCAAAGAATTCGGGTACTCGAGAATTGGGGTGTTGCCAACGGTATAGCTCAAGATGACCTTGTCTTCGTACCGGTGCAGTCCGCGGAATTTTCCCCACTTTGCTGGCAAAGGCCCATACTTTCGTTGGTCTCTTCCTTCTACTCTCTGGTTGTCTTCAAACGAGCGTGTCGCCGGGTTGGCCCAACCGGGACCGGTTGAATTGGTTGCGTGTACATCACCGTTGGCCCGCAAGTGCACGCCATGGCGTCCATTGAATTGAATGCCGTTCCAGTCAAGAAATTTGCCGCTCCATGCAGCTGCCATCCGTAGAGTGTCATGTTCAAAGACCATCCATCTGGAGCCACGGACAACTCCGCCAGGGCCTTCGTCCAAGCGGATGGCAATCGCTTTTTGAGCGATGTTTTTACCGCCATTTCCAAACTCAATGGTGGTCGTCAGCATTGGTCCGTAATCCATGGTGATCCATGGCTTGATCTCTGTCGGTTCGGGGCCGCGTGAACCACCACGCGGCAGGCTTGCGAGATATTGATCTGTCAGTGCAGCGTACTGCGTTGGATTTTTGTCCCGCAAAAAATGCTCTCTGATGTAATGAATGACATCGTATTTCTGCTGCGGCACCATCCATGTCTGCGGCACCATTAAACCGCCACCATGAGTCAGTGTTTGGTACATGGAAAAGGGGTCATTGCCAAACTTGAATTGACCACTCGCAAATCGAAGTGATGTTGGTAGAGAGCCCGGTTTTTCAATGGTCCCGTGGCAATTGACGCAGAGTCCTTCATAAATGACGCGGCCACGTTTTAGGGACTCGTTGTTCCAGTCTGATAGCATGCCCTTGTGATCGATGTTCGATTCGTATTCAGGGATCTTGAGTCTTAAGTCGTCTTCGGAAGGTTTTAGCTTTGCTGCCGTTTCTGGGCCTCCATCACGAATTGCGATCAGGTAGGAAACAAGGTCAAGAAACTCTTGCCGTTTACGCAAAGCGTTAACTTGTCCTGCAGGCATTACTGATACCTCGCCCTTCTTTTCTGCGTCGATATCATCGATTTCAATGCCTACGGTTGCGGCCTCGCCAGGTCCCGTGCGCAGCAATAGTTCTTCATTCGAACGTTTCAATTCAATCCCGACAAATGTCCGTCCATCAGCAGTGAGGACTCGGATGTTTCGGTATTCAGGCTCGATGTGGGCAGACGGTTCCAGTACTGAGCGAATCAGATGTTCATCGTCCACTTTGCGTTTCCAAACGCTAAGGTTTGGTCCAAAACCGGTGTCATCAATGGATGAGTGGCACTTGACGCAACCAGTGCGTGGAGAGTGGAAGATGATCGCACCTTCCGTTGGATCTCCTTTTTCTCTCGCATCGGCTGCAATGTCAGCGATAGGTTCAGCCAGTAAAGCTTTTTCCATGAGTTGGACTTGCGCATCCGCGGAATGGCACAATGCCAAACCAAGGCCACAGGCCAACAAAATCGGGAGGAGTAATTCACTTGTTACCGTCGACGATTTGATGAGGTGGGTGTTGATCATTTCTTGTTCATCTAGGGGGTGAGGCATCTGGTTGGATTATAAGCGGCATTTCGCGATTGATTGGACGGGTTAGAGCGGAGCAGGCAGGCAATTGACAAGAAATCTGATTAAACTGGAGAAAGATTCCACTTCAACCACACATTGCCACGAAGTTTCTATGTTGTCTTTGCCTCGCTGTCTGATCGCAATTTGCGTCGTTACCACCATGACTTGTGCGGGGATGTCCCAACCGCCAGGAAATCGTCGCAACGCGAAGCCATCGACTCCGCCCAAGCAACCGTTGCTGCCGGAGGACCCACAACTTCTTGGGCTCCACAAGGAATTTGTCGTCAAAGCTGAAAAACTGGCGGTCGAGTACGAGCGTAAAAAGCAGTTCGATAAAGCCCGTGAGGTCTATGAGTCCATGGTGCGGTTGGTCCCGAACTTTGCTTCGGCAGAAGCCGGTCTGCAAAGAATCTTGGGTAATCAAAGAATTCAGGATCGAAAACTGGTCACCGTTGAAGCTAACCAGATGTGGCAGGACTCAGGGGTGAATTTGCAGGCTGGGATGCCCGTCCACACTGAGGTGAAGGGCAATTGGAAGGTCGTTTATGAAACAGGCCCAAAAGGGATCGAGATCCCGAAAGAATTCCAACAGCGCGATGGTCGTATCAAACTCGGGTCTTTGATTGGAGTGGTTGTGACGTCTCCGGTTGAACTCAAAGAAGCAAAGCCATTCCTTGTGGAGCATGGCAAGAATTTTACCGCAACTAAAACCGGGCGTTTGTTTCTGCGGATGTTTGATGTCGATCATACGGACAATGAAGGTAAAGTGCTGGTCTTGATTCAGAGTACCTTTGCCGATTGACTTGAGTATCTGATGCCTAATGTGGCAAGTCTGATTTCGAGGTG
>JAPOKD010000073.1 GCA_029977825.1 Planctomycetota bacterium
ATTCAGGGTGTGGGCGTGTGGGAAATCGATCACTTTTTGCGCGGTCTCAAGGCGTTCCTCGTTGTGCCGCCCCGAAGGAGGTGCGGCGTTATCAAATACGACGAACAGAGGCCCTCCGAGCAGCACAACTCGCCGATGCAACAAGGCTCGTCCCCAGATTTCATCAGACTCTCGCTGACGAGAGTATTCCTGTGTGATAACTTTTGCAAGCAAATAAGCATTCGCCGATGATCAGTGGGTGAATCTGTTGGCCTAAAAGAGGCACGAGGCATGTTGGCCTGATCTTTGTGCGAAACGACCCTTTAGTGGCTAGTGTTAACATGGGGGGGTTGTATCGGTCGGCACGGTTTTAACCAATCGTGATCGATGAGTTGCCGATGCATCACAGTAGGTCTGGTTTGAGAGGCAGTTAATTGATGTTTCGAATTCTATCCTGTGTGGCTTCGCTTAGCATTTTGCTTTTTACCGGTTGCTATGCGCCATTAAAATCTCCCGGAATTCCAGCGAGTACGTTACCCGATTCATTTCGGATGCCAACCAAGCGATTCAGCAATGACCTCAATTTCGCGATGCTGACTCAACCAGTACCGGTTTCCTATCGATTAGGTCCTAAAGATCAGATTCAGGTTGAAATCGCGAATTTGAATCCACGATTGCTGCGTTTGGGGCAGGTCGCCCCGGAAACCGCGCCCGGGGTAACTTCGCGCAACCTTATTCAGGTTGAACTCGATGAATCGGGGCGGGCGCTCCTGCCGCTGATTGGAAGCGTGAGTTTTAAAGGAAAAACAATTTCGGAGGCAAGGTTACAGCTGATCGCTTGGTATTCTGACGGCTATCTTGATGATCCCAAAGTGTCAGTGACGTTGATCTCACCAGCAACGACGCGAGTCCTGGTGCTTGGTGAGGTCGCAAATCCGGGCGTCTTTGAACTGCCAAAGTACGAAAACGATATCGCACACGCGATCGCCTTGGCCGGTGGTTTGATTCTTGAGTCCGCTGATGAGATTACCGTACACAGGCGTCAGGCACAGGGACAAATCTCACCTGCACAATATGAAGCCTCGGAAGGCGAAGTATCCTTCTCTGATCTTGTCGACGTAGCATCTCCGAGCATTATCCGAATTCCCCTCCGCTCAACGATACCGGTAGAACTTCCAATCGCTGATGTAGTTCTGGAGAACGGTAATGTCGTGGTTGTTAACAAATGTGCTGAGGAAGCTTTTTTTGTTGTCGGGCTGCTGAATCCCAACGGGCTGGTGCGATTCAGCCTTGGTACAGACAACAGGGATCTGGGGAACGGATTCACGTTACCAAAAGATCGGGATATCGATGTTGTGACTGCCGTCGCAATGGCAGGCTATATCGATCCAATTGACTCTCCCACGACAGTAACGGTGCACCGCACTCGACCTAATGGCAGTCCTATGCTGATTCGTGTCGATCTTATTCAAGCGAGATACAATCGTGCAGAGAATATCATGGTGCAAGGAGGTGATATTATCTATCTCAATCCGGATCCAGCGTGGTGGTGTCGTCGCACTTTCGATCGAATCGTACCTTCTGTCTTTACAGCACCTTACTTTGAGGCCATGCAACGCTGGATCAATCCAGGGCGCTTCAATTAGTCTGCTGACTGGTCTTTCTGAAATCCGGAAGATAATCGCCACCAAGATCTTTGCGTCCGGCCAGCATGCTGATCGCATCCGCCAAGCCAATCAGTAACCAGAAATAGCGAATATAGGACATGTGCAGAAACAGCCCTGTTGTCAAGTAAAGGATGATGGCAAATGCAATGCCTTCAACCAGCACGGCACCTTCCTTGTCCTGATTCTTGATCGCGCGTTTCCTGCTTCGCAATAGGGATGACAGCACGGCGATTACCAAGCCGAAAAACACCAGGAAACCAGCGATTCCCGTCTCGGCAAGGATGTCCAACGGTAACGAATGTGCCTCACGACCACTGCTGAGAGGTCTCAAGCCAATCACTTGACTGTATTGTTGTGAGTATTCAGAGAACATCTCCGGTCCCACTCCAAACAGCGGATGATCTCTAAATGCCAGTAGTGCACCGGTCATTTCAGTCAATCGCCCCCTGATCGCACCATCAGTTTGTCCACTGGCCCCCATGGGGCCGGCCAGAGTTGTGAGTTCTGCCAGTGATGCGAGGCGATTCAAGTACTGAGGAAGAAGCATCAGAGCTATCAAACCGCCATAAGCAAGCCACTTGATTTGCTTTCGTGGCAGAATATTGAGCAAGACTGCAATCACTACTCCCAGAACAAAGCCAACTGCAGCGCCGCGTGAAAATGCGAGAGCAAAGCCTACTAGTCCAAAAAATGTTGCCGTGACCGCAGCCAGCTTGTATTTTCCACCTGAGGAGAGGGGCAGTAAGGCTAGTGAGATGGGAACAAGTATGATCATGAGCTGGCCGTAACGGTTCTGTTCTCCAATCGTTCCCGTTGCTCGCTGCTGCGGGACTTCGCCCAGTAAGCTTGCCTCGGCTGCGCCCACGTCCGCTCCGGTCTGAGCGAAGCCACCAAAATCAGATGTATAGCTGCCACTTGCCTGCTTGAGCAAAGGAACCCCACCCATCACTACTGCGCACAGGGCAAGTGCCCAGAAGCAAGCCACAACGAGCCGTCGTGTGCGGATGATATTCGAAACCAGCACGTAGACGACGACACCTTCGAGCAGAAATGAGAGCACTCCTGCAAAGGAGTGGCGTGGATCTTTGCTGAGGCCCGCACTGATGAATTGCACGAAAATGTAAGCAAGAAGAAAAGGTGCTGCGGGAGGCAGGAGAACATTCTCTTTTCGTACAAAGACTCGGTAGAGGAAGGGCCATGCGAGCATCCCAAGTGTTGCCGCAGGAAGAACAGAGGGTAGACCGTGGAAACGTACCAGAACGACCGAGACGTTACTGTAAATCACACCCAGCCCAATCAACGTCGTTAAGTCTGGCCATTTCAGCATCGCGCCGACTGCGGCAATAAAAACACATAAAGCCACGACGATGAGAATCAGATTTACATCAGACGCCATCAACCAAACAAGACTCAATGTGGTCAATAAACCTGCTAGTACCCACCAGACTGATCGCCCGGTGACTGCTTGTTTGGTACAGGATGTATCGTTCATTCTGGATGAGCATCCTGTAAAGTTGGTTCACTGAGGTGCTGACCGACGCCTGCTTGTGAGTCTCGCATGCCGACTCGCTCGCCGTCGCTTGGAGATTCCCACGTGTCAATGGTCCGGCCTAACGTGAAATTGATTGCCGCCTGGAGCGCAGCGAGATTGGCAAGACTGAAGAAGACAGGTATCGATCCCAGCTTGGATCTCCCTGGACCCGCAGGGAAAAGCAGACCCAAGATAGCGAGGGAGTAGAAAGCCAGTTGAGCGACCGCCATACCACTCATCCAGCCGCCTTCGTGCCAAAGCCAGGGTGTCATCAAGAGCAGCGAGAAAATTGGAAAAGCAACCAAACGCCTGAGGATTTTGTGGGAAAACAGCTGCAGTGAATAAAAACCAAACCGGAAAGGATTCAAAAGGGCGCGTACCGTCCAGACAGAGCGGAATCCCCGTGTCATGACACGAACTTTACGACGGTATTCGGCGTTTGGCTTCCCGGCAACGGGTTCACTGGCGACCGCTTCACCATCGAACACCAGCCGAAAACCCTGCAAAATCACTCTGGTGGAAATAGTAAAGTCATCCGTGACCCCCGGCGGGACTTTCATGAACAGATTGCGGCGAATCGCGTAGATCGCCCCCGTGGCAGAGATCGCGTTTCCTGCTTGGCTTTGAGCCTCTTTCAAAACGCGGTCATAATTCCAGAATGACTTCTCACCAGCAGCCGCAACCCCGCCAGCAGTTTGATCGCAGTAAACCTGGTTGCCTGCAACACAGCCCACACTCTGATCGCTGAAATGCCGGACCAGATTGCGCAGGGCATTGACCTCAAAAATACTATTTGCGTCCGTGAAGACAAGAACTTCTCCCGTCGCCGCACTTACAGCATCGTTGAGTGCAGGGATCTTTCCCCGGCGGCTGAAGGCCAAATTCTGTAAACGCAAGCCCGTGTAGTCAGCCACGATCTCATTGGTACCATCGTCGGAACCATCTGATCCGACGATGGTCTGGATCCGCGTGGATGGATAGTCGAGAGCTCGAATACTATCGAGCTTTGCCTTGATCACACCGGCTTCGTTGTGGCAAATGATTACGATGGATACTGTCGGCTGGGCCGGTTCCCGCTTCCAGGGCCGAGGAAATAGTCTTCCACGCGCGATGCAAATCACGGGGAACACCAAATAGGTGTAAAGAATGACGACGAGCATCAACCCCGCAAATTGTTCAACCATCAAAAATCCTGCCTTTGTGAACCTCTAGCCGGCTGCTGCCCTAACCACTCACGCAACAACGCGAGTGACAGACCAACTGCCAATCCGACTCCTGCTGCAAGAGGCAGCAATGTTTTTGTGTGAGGCCAAGTCATGTCGCTAAGAACGAGAGGGCCATCGAGTACTCGTACATCAATCGATGCTTTGCCCTCGGAAACGGCTGTCTTGCGGGTCTTCATCGATGTGAGTCTTTCTTCCGCCGAAGCATGTAAACGCTGTAATCGTTGCACGTCTTCCATCAACGTCTCCTCGCGGGAGAGGAAGTTTTGCGCTGCCCTGACCTCGTGCTGTTTTTCCGCAAATACCGCGCGGACTTGATCCTCGATCTCCACCGTCAGTCTGAGATTGCTCTGAAGACGTTCGGTTGAGTCGCTAAGCCGTTGCGACACATTGAACTCCAACGTTTCCAATTGCTCACGTGCTGAAATCAGAGCCGGGTGTCTGTCACCGTATACAGAGTTAAGTTGTTCGTATTGCAGTTTGGCAAGGCGGTAGGTCTCCTGTGCCTGTTGCAATGCAAGTGCTTCCCCTGCATCAAAAACCGGTAGTAAACTGCTGGCAGTTTGTGGCGTTTCCGAGACAGGAACTTTCAACGATGTGATACGGTCTGGGTTCGTCGTGCCTGACTTGGGAACGTTCAGGCCAGACAAGCTCGCCAGTTCCCGAAGTCTTGCCTGTGTGAGTGCCCTCGCTTTTTCAAGTTCTGTCAAGCGTAACTGGTAACGACTTAATTCTGAAATTGCGATCTCTATCGCGTTTTCGCCTCTTGCGATCAAGGGGCTTTCATTCAACAGCTTCTGGTATTGCTGTTCTGCGATGGACAGTTCTTTCCGAAGTGTTTGTTCCTCGAGGTTGGCGATCTCAAGGTTTGTGACAGAGTCCGCCGTGTCAATGGATGAGACATGTTTGCGATACGCATCGATGATTTCAGTAATCAGTCTCTCACCTGTGTCAGTATTTGAACTTCGGTACCCGATGGTAACTACGTTGGCACGAACAATTGGAGTTACCGTCAGGGACTCGAGTACATGACGTACAGGATCAAAGGTCTCAATGTCCTGCCCCGGTTCAGGTAACACCGAAACGGACTTTAGGGCCTCGGCGACTGTGATGGGGCTGCGGATGGTTTCCGCCTGTGTTGGCAGGAACTCCGGGTCCGCACGTCCCATGTCAGATACCTCCGGTCGCAGGCTGCTTGGCTGGACCAGCACACGCGCCTGCAGATAATAGGTAACTGACGTATTTTTCAGGTATCCGTAACCGCATACGATTCCTGCGGTAGTGCACAGGACCGTGAGGAACAGGTGTCGCTTCAGGGCTGTGATTGTGAGTTCCATATGAACCTCTCGAGACATAAGCTCGTGTGAAAGCTGTCGTTTGCCGCGGAGTCTGTTTTAAAAAGGGGACCGGTTATCAGACGCTGCAGTGGGGCATTAGCTATAGGGCAACGATGAGCTCTGCATGTCGATGAAGAGATCTCAAATTTTCCGAGGCTAACACTTGTGGACCACCCAACAAGACCCATCAAAGTGCGGCATGATGACGCAGTAGCGACGGGACCCAACTCAAATAACAGCTGGTTTGTAGGCTCTTAGTAGCAGATTCCGTGCGCAAATGGATTGGCTCTTACAAAAAAACGCCCAAACAACCTGTTTTTGAGATTGGGATCTCGGATCAGACGCTATAGTTGGCGGCACCGCTACATTCGGCAGATCCCGAACCCGTTTCGAGGTTGCTGGTCCATCTTTGCTGCGTGTTTAATTTGCTCTGCACAATTCTCTCGCGATGTTGCGCACGGATGGATCACGTTTCGAACCAGATCGAAGATGTTTTTCGGGAACATTGTTGAACGAATGCCACACTGGTGGTGATATAAGACAACAACCGGAGGGGTGCCTGCAGACCAGAACCTTGATCGCACACGTTATCCGCACCTGTTTTTGAGCTATCCGGCAAAAACATCACGTTTTGGACCGCGATCTGCCTTATCGGTTTCACCAAGTTCGTTTGGTTTTAGAGATCGTCCCTCTTTCAGCACGCACGCCTCATCGCGTGAAATTCAAGTGAATAGCAATTTCCATAGACTTCATTTGGAATCACCGCACTCCGCACGAGTGATTTCGCATCGGGGATACACCATTGCGAAACGCGTAATGGATCTGGTTTTATGTTGCATTGCCCTGCCACTGGTGGCGCCAGTGTTGTGTGCATGCATGGTTGCAATTCGTCTGGAAACGCGTGGCCCGATCTTTTTTGTTCAGCACCGAACAGGTCGATTTGGTCGACGGTTTCCAATGTTGAAGTTGAGAACCATGGTGGAAAATGCAGACGAACTCAAGAAAAGCCTGATTCAAAAGAATGACCTTCAATGGCCGGACTTCAAGATGGCTCGTGATCCACGTATCACCAAGGTTGGTTCTTTCTTGCGTAAGACAAGTCTTGATGAGTTGCCTCAGATCATCAATGTGTTGAAAGGTGACATGAGTCTGGTGGGGCCTCGGCCAACTTCGTTTGACGTGAGCACTTATCAGTTGTGGCACACTGAAAGGTTGGAAGTGCTACCAGGCATCACCGGTTTGTGGCAGATCAGTGGTCGGAGTGATATCGGTTTCGATGAGCGGGTCCGGCTGGATCGGGAATACATTCGGAACAAATCATTATTGCTTGATTGCAGAATCCTCTTGATGACTTTTTTTTCTGTCGTCAGGCGTAAGGGAGCTTATTGATGAAGTACCTTAATTTGCGTAGAGGATCCTATCCAAAGATGGATAGCAGCATGCTCAGGCTTCGCCTGACAGTCGCGTTCATGCTGATTTGGTTGTGCTTCATCTGCAACATTGAAAGATTGCACGAGCCGATCAATATTGCATCGTTTGTATATCCTTTTCTCTGCCTTGTCGCTGCCGCGATTGTGATGACAAGGAAGATTCACCGGACAGGACTTTTCACTGTCTTGTTGGTGACCTTTGCTGTGTACGGCATTTTGAAATGGGCATTGAATTGTGCTGTCTGGGGTGATTTCCTGCCGCTTACTGTGATGGAAATATGCCTGCTCGGCATAACAAGCTGGTTGGCATGGGAGATGGGGCGACAAATTGACGACTTCATGTCCGCTGCCAGTAATCTGACTGCTATTCGCGGTTGTGAACGGATATTGTCTCTGGATACTGGTGAAAAACGGATGTATCAGGAAGTGCAAAGAGCAAGGCAGCATCAACGACCGTTGGCACTGGCAACACTCGCTTTTTCAGCTGAAATGAGTCATTCGCAAATTGAAAAGCTGACGAAGAAAGTACGTCTGGAAGTCACCAAACGCTTTCTTGAAGCCAGAATTGCGGAACGACTTCTGGACACGTCCGGACCGGGCGATCTCGTTGTTCTCAGAGATGGTGAGTTTGTCGTGCTTTGTCCTGAAAGTACGACCGAACAGATTCAGCAATACATGAGCCAACTTTCCGAACAGTTTGAACAGGAGATGGGCTTGAAAATCCGCTTTGGTGTTGCGGGCTTCCCCGATGAGGAATGTACTTTGTCTGGTCTGATCGAGCGTGCTGACCATATTGCAAGCAATCTGCCAAAAGATATTTCACCAGCAATCGGAAATTTCGAAAGCACGCTGCAATAAGACCAGTTGCTTGATTCTTTGCACCATGTTGAAGCGGGGGCGCTACCACTGTTGCTGATTGCCATGCACCTCATCCAGTTTTCAACGCATGAACCCATCGCCCTCCATTAAAAAGCGACTGATCCGTTCCGTCGGTGATTCGTTCGCTTTCCGCAATTCAATACGTGCTTTGGAAATTGCAGATCGAGGCAATAAGTATCTGCGGGTGCTTACGTACCACCGGATCGACCACATGGACCGGCGTCACGACCTCGATCCTTCTCTCATCAGTGCGACTCCAGATCAATTTGCTCGCCAGCTCAACTGGCTAATGAGGCATTTCAATATTGTGGCACTGGGTGACGTTGTCGACGCAATACGTGGAGAGGCTTGCCTGCCCTCGCGTGCCGTTCTCATTACCTTTGATGATGCTTACGCTGATTTTTACCTTCACGCTTATTCATGTTTGCGTGAGCGAAATCTGTCAGCTGCCCTCTTTGTTCCAACCGCCTATCCAGAACACTCCGATCGGCAATTCTGGTGGGATCGCCTCTACAATATGGTCATGTACCATCAGGATTCTCCGATTCTCGAGACCAGTGTGGGCAGTTTTGATGTCGCCAGTCATGCAAGTCGTTACCAAACCCTGCGTTCACTCAAAAAATTGCTCAAGCAACTGCCTTGGCAAGAGCTCAATTCGATTGTCGATGCGATTTGCCTGCGTCCAGGAACAGGGCCCTGCCCGCAGACAGTAATGACTTGGGGACAATTGCAGGAGGTATCTGACAATCAGATAGCCTTGGTTCCGCACACTCACACCCATCCTTTGCTTGATCGTATCCCAGTGAGTGAAGTTCGAGAAGAAATTGAGTTGTCGATCAGAATGCTGAGGCAAGAAACAGGTTCCAGCCTGCCTGCCATTGCATACCCGTCAGGGCAGTATTCAAACCAGGTAGTTGAAGAGGCAAAGAAAGCTGGTTGTGAAATTGGATTCACAACGAACCGCGGCATCAATCGGATCAAGAACTGTGATCCGATGCAGTTGTGTCGGATCAATGTGGGGAGGGAAACGCCGGATAATGTAATTCGCTTTCAACTCAATCCCGGGTCTCAGCCATTGCAGTGGGTTTTCGGCTGAAGCTACAGCATGTTGAATTGTCCTCATGAACAACACACAAGACCAATCGGAAATGACAGCCACAGATTGTTCACTACACCATCTGCTCAGCGTCGAGGAACCATCACTGGCCATCGTCATTCCTGTCAATGCGAAAGGCGACCTCAACAATGTCCTGCTATTGCTGCAGGATATTTCAAAGTACGCCGGGAAAAACAGGTTTCAAGTTATTTTGGTAGTCAATAACTACCCGCCGGAAGCACCGCCATCGGATTTTCTCGATTTGTACCGGGCTGCTGGCGCGGAGGTTCTAGCATTGCCGGTGTTGGTTGGACACGCTGGAATACCACCCGGACTCAAGGCGAGAATGGCTGCTCTGCAAACGGTTCAATGTCGCGCAGCTGTGTTTTTTGATGCAGACTGCCGGATCCCGCACCCCACAAAATGTCTGGACTGGTATGCACACGCTTTTACCGACCCATCGACCAAACTTGCGTACACGAGAATCGCATACTTCAACTGGCCATCTGGGGTCGGGATGTGGTTGTGGCTGCGAGTCCACTATCTCTGGCGATGGACGAAACGTAACCTGTTAAGAGTCCCAACGCCTCAAGGTGCGAGCTATGCCATGGACCAGAAGCTGAAATGTCAGCTCTACGAACAGGGCTACCTTGCTGATGAGACCGCCATCGGGCGACTCGCTCAAAGCTTCAAGCACAAGACGGTTTATAATGGGTCTCGTTCCTGCCAGATAACGACTGATGCCAGAATGTACGAAAATGCGAAACCTCTTCGCATGTTTACTATTTATGCATGGCGGAGAATACGCATTAATGTTGCGAGTTTTATTATCCGTCAAGATTCAGCCGAGCATACTGGGCGAGAAAATGACCAGCCTCATCACTATGATGCCGATGGTCGGCGGATTGATGTGAATGAGGTTTGAGCGGATGCAAAGGTACTTGCCGATAACCCAACGAGCATATTACCAACAGGACACGTGAAATGAATATTCAACCCAAGGCAAGCAGGATGATTGCTGGAAGTGTTGGAACTCGGATTGATTTTCAAGCCGCGTGTTCCCTGTTAAAAATCTGGACACCCGTAAATCACCTGTTTAGACTTGAATACGTTGCAGTGGTGAATTCTTTATTGCACAGGAACAGCAGGGTGAGGATCTCAATCGCAGCTTCTCACTCCGGTCACGTGTCGCGCTTCAAGTGGGTTGTCGGTACCAATTCACTTGTCGGGACAGCCGGCTCGATTCGAATTTAGTGATTGCATGTTGACTGTGTTGAAAACGCTATATCCACGATTCGCCATTCAAAGCCACAACCCAGTTTCATTTGCTATTCAGCCAAGCAGGAATAGACGATGGATGCTGAGCCGGTCTCATGCTGCAATGAATTGGAACGCGTGATTTGTGAGCTTCGAAGAAAATTTGAATAACTCCGATCGATCTCACCTGAGAGGCTCACTGCTTTTCGCGGTTGGTCGTGTTGTCGCACTCTGCATCAATTTTTTGATGCAAATTCTTACTGTGCGTTACCTGTCGAAAGCTGATTACGGACTTTACGCATTCTGTCTGTCGATTTCCGGGGTCATTGCGGTCATTAGTGTTTTTGGAACCGACAAAGCTGTGTCCAGGTATCTCGCCGTTTACTTGCATCGGCATGAATATGAGAAGTTCTGGTCAGCCTTCCGAGTGATGTTGGCAACCATTTGCCTGATCAGCTTTTTCTTTTGCATCTGTTTTTCTTTAACCTGGTACAACGGATTCCGCTTCAAGCAGGACAACCCAAGTACCAGCACTCTGCTGTTGTTGGCCTCCTTTTTTGCCTTCTGCAATGCAGCGGATGCTTTCCTCCTGTCTTTTTTTGCGGCAGTCACAAGGCCTTCGGTCGTCTTTTACAGAAGGTATCTACTGACACCCACTTTCAAGCTTGCTGCAGCAAGCGTGGTCGTTTTGCTAGGGGGAGGTCTGATTGCCTTCGTGGTGAGTCAGCTCCTTGCAGTGATTGCGGGAGTAGCAATTTGTTTAGGGGTATTTCGCAGGATTCTCGCTGAAAACCAGACGCTCAGAGTATCGCGAAAATCACGTGAGTTCGTCCCCAAACGTGAAATTCTGGGTTTTGGAGGAACTGTCGTTCTTGGTGACCTTGCTTTTCTTTTGCGTAGTGCCGTCATTCCAATCATTCTTGGTCTCACTTTTGACGAGGCTGAGGTTGCTTCATTCCAGGCCGTTGTTCCTGTTGCCAGGTTGAATGAGTTCGTCCTGATGGCCTTTTCGGTACTGTTCCTGCCACGCGCAGCAAAACTGGCGGCTTCTAATCAAAGAGAAGGGTTGGATCAGTTGTACAGTGCGACGTCCACCTGGATCCTGCTCCTGACCTTTCCTGTGTTTGCCACTTCGATAATTGGCGCGGACCATCTTCCCAGGATTCTCTTCGGGGAAAAGTACGAATCATCTAATGTGATTTTGATTTGGCTTGCCTGCGGTTTCTTCATTCAAGCAACTTTTGGCTTGAGCACACGACTTCTTCGTGTCGCAGGTGGACTGAAGACATTGATCTGGGCAGACCTGACAATCAACCTGCTCTCGCTTGCCGTGGTTGCGTTGTTTACCTATGGGTTCGGAGCCAAGGGCGGGGCGATTGCCGTCTGTCTGACCTTTCTGCTTCAGGCCATCATTCATCAGACTTGTTCCATCATGACGCTTCGTGTGAAAACTTTGACTCGTCCCATGGTGTTGCATTTTGCGTTTGCAGTTACGCTTGCCTTCTCCGGGCTGGTTGCGATGCGCTACCTCCAAGCAGGAATCCTGCCCTGTCTGGCACTATCAGCACTCGTATCACTGCTGATGTTGCTGTTTTTTGGACAACATCTGAATGTTGCTGAAACCATTCCTGAACTGCAACGTTTACCCTTTGTTTCCAGTTTCATTACGGAAAATAAAACGGCAGAGAATAGCACGTCAGAAAAAGAAATGCCTTCAGAAGAAGTAGAGGACGCGTGATGGATCCTACCCAATTAGGGGCGATACGCATTGCGTACATCATGTCACGCTTTCCGAAAGTTACGGAAACGTTTGTACTTAATGAAATGCTGGAAATGGAACGCAAAGGATACAGCATCGAGTTGTATCCATTGCAGCGAGAGAATGCTGTGGTTGTTCAGGAAGAGGCACATAACTATGTCGAACGTGCCCATTTTACACCGTTCATTTCCTGGCCGATCTTTGTCGCCTGCCTGTCGGCCTTTGTCTCCAGTCCCGTTAGATTTACTTGCACGTTCACGCGAGCGATTTTTGAAAATTTTGGAAGCAGACGTTTTTTACAGGGAGCAATCGCTTTTTTTCCAAAGGCCATTTACCTTGGAACTGAAATGAAGAAGTCCGGGATTACGCACGTGCACGCTCATTTTGCAAGTCATCCCGCCTATGTTGCTTTCGTTATCCACCAGCTGACTGGTATACCCTACAGTTTTGTTGCCCACGGCTCAGATCTGCACCGTGATCAACACATGTTGCGAACAAAAACTCGTGAATCCGCCTTTGTCGTTGCGATCTCGCAATACAACAAGGACATGATTGTCGACGTGTCAGGTCAAGCTTCCGATGCCAAGGTTCATGTTGTTCACTGTGGAATTGACACGCAGCAGTTTTCTGGGAAGCAAGACTTCTTAAATGAACATGTGTCGGATCACCCGTTGCAACTCATCTGTGTTGGAACGCTGCATGAGGTCAAAGGCCAGCAACATCTGCTTGATGCTTGCGGGATACTGGATTCAAAGGGGATTCCTTTTGTCTGCACCTTTCTGGGAGACGGCCCAGATCGCGCAAAACTGGAGGCTAAGGTTGAACATTTGAACTTGAGCAACGAGGTGAAATTCCTGGGTGGTGTCACCAGCGATATCGTTCACCGGGAAATGCAGGCGGCCGATATCCTTATTGCTCCCAGTGTGCTGAGCAAAGATGGGCGACGTGAAGGTATCCCCGTTGTCTTGATGGAAGCCATGGCTGCCGGAACGCCTTGCATTTCCAGCAGGCTTTCAGGGATACCGGAACTCATTGAGGATGGTGAAACCGGGATTTTGACTGACCCGGGAAATGCGATCCAAATCGCAGAGGCCATCGGTACCTTGGGATCCAATATTGCTCTGCGGCATAAAATTCAAACGCAGGGTTTGGAAAAAGTCATGAATGATTTTTCTCTGCAAAACAATGTGTCGAAACTTGCAAATCATATCTTGAGCCACCACCACACAAAGACATGAATTCGAAATCAGATCAAGTGGGGATTCTGCACCTTGGGGACCTCGGTTCCGGAATGGCTGTGTTGATGCAGCAAAACCCGATGCTGAAGTTATTTACATGTACTGCTGGCCGAAGCGATGCCACCAGGGCACGGGCGTCAAGTCTGGCGATCACTGATGTGGAATCGCTCGAAGAGCTGCTGGACAAGTGTGGCACGGTTCTATCCCTTGTTCCCCCGGATGTTGCACCTCAGATAGCACAGCAGTGTGCGAAGTTCAAAAGGGCTTCAGACCAGGAGTGCTTGTTCATTGACATGAACTCAATCGGTATTCCAGCATTGCATGCAGTTCAGGAGACAGTACTGTCAGCGGGGTTCCGTTTTGCAAACGCAACCGTTCATGGCAACGCACAGCATCTGGGCACCATGGGAGTGATCTATACAAGCGGAGAGCACGCAGCAGATATTGGACGACTGTACACTGGTTTAATCAGGATTGACAATCTTGGACCCCAAACAGAGCAGGCGACTTACATGAAACTGCTGATGGGCGGACAATCGAAGTCACTGTGCGTTCTATTTCTGGAACTTGCGAATGTCGCAGCTAAACTGGGGATGCTTGACAGTTTTCTTGCTGAGCAGCGGGCGTTCTATCCGGCCATTTTTGAAGCGATCACACGCATGTTGCCCACCTATCCAGGTCATGCTCAGAGACGCGTACACGAACTGAGAGGAATCTCCCAGCTCTGTCGCGACAGCGGCCATGATGAGCGACTTTTCAACGTGCTGGCTGAGAGGTTGCAAACGGCATCTGAAGCGTGGTCTCGCACCAGTCCTTCTGCAACCACCGTGAAG
>JAPOKD010000080.1 GCA_029977825.1 Planctomycetota bacterium
AATTTGCCGATCAGCCAAAGCCGGGTCACGATGCGGGAGCGGACAGTATGCATCGCTCACAACTCCCGCAAGCAATGTGCCAACGATCACCGATAAGTTGGTCAACATATTGATGCTGCCGTTCGCTCGACTGAGATCCGAATCATCAACCAATTCCGCGATCATGCCGTACTTTGCTGGACCAAAAAAAGCACTTTGGCAAGTCAATGCGATAAGCGCAAATAAGGTCATCCACAGGTTTTGCACGTAAAAACCATAACCGGCGACCAAAGCAATCGGAATCTCAACACTCTTGACCCACCAGGTGACAGTTCGCTTGGAATACCGATCAGAGACCTGACCAGCGAAACCGGAAAGCAAAATGAAGGGGATAGTGAAGCAGAAAGTCACAATGCTTGGGCCTGACTCCCCGAGGACCCCGACCCACGCACCGTTAATCACCATGAAAATGAGCACTGCTTTTAAGATATTGTCATTCATCGCTCCAAAGAACTGGGTCATGACAAGGCTGAGAAAACCTCGCTTGAAAAGATTGCTTTTCACAATAAGTCATTCCACGGTGCTTTGGTTGAATTAACGAAGGCTAAGAGACACCTTCATGACATCTTTGGCACACATCATATCGAAAAAAAGAACAATTCCTAATAACAATTATTAGGTTGTGTTTGCTGCGTCTGAACTTCTTGCACCTTGCCGAGCCAATTTGGGCGGGACATGCTGCTTGATGTTCACTGAGTCTCAGCCACTTCGATAACGAGCAATCGCCTCGGGCAGAGGATAACGAGTTACATCACCGTCATGTTCGCTGGCTGCAATTTCCTGCAATCGCAAATAGCCCCGCGTGACAAGTTGGATACGATTCTCAACAAATTCAGCATCGAGAGCCTCGGCCCCAAACTCACCTTCCACCGTAATACGCTCAAAACCATCGCATCGAATGAATTGGGCCAAAACGGGATTGCAGCTGAGATGACGCTCGGGGCTCGTATGGAGGGTTTCCGGATCCAACTCTCCAATCACAAATCGGAGATAAAGATCGCTGTCAACGATTGAAGTCACATCAGCACCGCAGACTTCGCAGCGATATCCTTCATCACATTTGGCCATCAAAATGCTCCCAATGATGCGATGAGTGAGCCTCAGAGACACAAAATGATGGCTGCACCGACGATCATGATAATCCCAGCACATCAAACATATTGTAGAGCCCATTAGGCTTACCCTGAAGCCAAAGAGCCGCGGCGAGTGCGCCCGATGCGTAACAGTCTCGATTACTGGCGGCTACGTTTAACTCAATACGCTCACCCATCATTCCAAAAACAATCGTGTGCTCCCCGGGGTTGTCACCCACACGAACAGCGTGATAGCCGATCTCATTTCGCGTTCTTTCGCCGGTCTCACCCTCGCGACCCTGCACGTGCGAGACATCACCATCCATTTTTTCAGCAATCAGTTCTCCAAAGCGAAGCGCTGTACCACTAGGTGCATCTGCCTTGAAACGATGATGTCGCTCGATGATTTCAACATCCAACCCGCCCGTAACGTCCTTCAACGTCTCCGTAATCTGCTGGGTTAGCTTCATGGTCAGATTCACCGCCATCGACATGCTGGGTGCCCAACAGATCGGAATCGACTTGGCAGCTTCTTCGAGGGACTCTTTCTGGGAATCAGTTAATCCGGTTGTCGCAACAACTAACGGAAAATTTCGCTGCACTGCCTCCTGAACACAGGCATCTACTGCGGTCGGAAGTGAAAAGTCAATCACGGCCTCGGCCGCTTCGGGCCAATCCGAACAGGGAGAAACATCAGTTGCAGCGATGCCTGCCAACAGTCCAACATCTTGGCCTATCAGGGGATTGCTTTGATGATCAATAGCTGCGATCAGTTGAAAGTTCGCGTCATCAGCAGCCAGGGCCACGACACGTCGTCCCATTCGCCCAGCAGCTCCGTGGACGATCAGTTTTATTGGATTACTCATCCCAAGAATTTAGCGGGGAAACCAGCAGCAGAGCAGGGTAGGGCGTATGAAAAAGTGTCGGCAAACAACACTTTGGTGTACCCAACTAGGCAAGAACAGGGAGATCTGGTGCACAAACCAGAGATTCATTGATCAAGAAATCACCGATCAAGAAATCGCTGATCAAGAAATCGCTGATCAAGAAATCGCTGATCAAGAAATCGCTGATCAAGAAATCGCTGATCATGAATACAACTGAATCGTCTTGATAATGTCATCAAGCTCATTCGGTACAGCGACCGCACGATTTGCATGGCTGGCCTTCTGCACTCCACGACTGCCCAAGGTCTCGTTAAAGACTTGCTGGTCAGTAGTGTGATACGCGACCGTCGCCGTCGGATCCTTGAGCTCATGGCCTGTCAAAATACAGACAACTCGATCACTGGGGGCAATGACTCCTTCCCGCCGCAACATTCGGGCTCCGGCCACGCTGGCAGCCGATGCGGGCTCACAACCAAAGCCACCTGCGCCCACTTTTGATTTGGCATCAAGGATATCCTGATCATCAACCTGCCTTACCACACCATCCATGAATTCCAATGCTCGCAAGCACTTCTTCAGATTCACTGGGCGGTTGATCTCGATCGCACTTGCAATCGTGTCGGCTTTCTTCCCTTCACGATCCATTTCATCGTTGTATTGAACGATAGGATCCATGTCGACATTGCCGCCATTCCAGCGCACACCGCGACGTTCATACAGCTCATAAAGTGTGTCTGCACCTGCTGCGTTGATGACTGCCAATCTTGGAACTCGGTCAATCAGGCCATGTGCTTTCAGTTCCATGAACGCTTTTCCAAAAGCGCTGCTGTTACCGAGGTTGCCACCGGGAACAACAATCCAATCGGGCACCTCCCACCGCAAAGCCTCAAGCACTCGGAACATGATCGTCTTTTGCCCTTCAAGGCGAAACGGGTTGACGCTGTTCACCAAATAGATGCCGAGCTCCTGAGAAACCTGCCTCACCCTGATCATTGCATCGTCAAAATCACCTGCGATTTGGACGGTAAGTGCGCCATAGTCGAGTGCCTGACTCAGCTTCCCGTAGGATATTTTCCCACTACCAATGAAAATCACCGCTTTCATCAGTTGTGTTGCACTGCAGTACAACGCAAGCGAGGCACTGGTATTACCGGTACTCGCGCAAGCCGCTCGCTTGGCATCCATCATGCTTGCATGGGTGACAGCAGCGCACATTCCATTGTCTTTGAAGCTACCTGACGGATTCATTCCCTCGTACTGCAGGTGCAAACGACCATGATCCATACCGACGTAATCGCCTACCAGATCGGTTTGCTGCAGGAGCGTCTGCCCCTCGCCGACAGTGATGAGTTCTTTTTGAGCGGCAAATGGCAATAATTCATGAAAACGCCAAACACCACTGAAACGAACGGGATTGGTCCTTTCGCTCCATGTCGCTTCGAATTCTTTCAAACTCGACGGAACCGCGGCTCGGTCCCATTGGTAGTCAATATCCAGCAAATCACCGCATTTATCGCATGAAGTGCGAACACTTCTCGCCTCATAAGTGGCACCGCACCGTGGATTGATGCACCTTTGAAATGCGAGATCCGTGTGAATCGCGTTGTGCTCTTGGGCTGTCTGCAGCATGGCTGTCACGTCAAAATCGCAAAAGAATCGTGGAAACCGAGTTCGGCTGTTTTAAGAAGTAGATCGGCAGTGTGACTCTATCGCTGGATTCGGGTTTGGTCCAAGGTCGAAAATGTGTGGAAGATTACGGCCTAACTGGTGAATTCGACTGGGCATGAGCCCACGGGTATTCTAACGTCCCAACGATCATCGTCCCCACTCCTTTTCCGCATCAGCATGCCATGGATGGATCTAAAACCACGAATGCCACCAACCCCAAAGCTGGAGATTTATCGAAGGAAGGGGCTAACGAAGGAACAGATTCGACGAATTCGCCCGTTCCATCGCGAAATCCAGCAGTGCCTGTATCGCGGCCCATTCTGTTCTTCAGTTTGGCAATCCTCGGGGGTATTGCCGACCTGTGGTCAAAATCGTTCATTTTCAACTGGCGAGGATTACCCGGCGATAAGGACATTTGGTGGATTATCGATGGATACTTCGGGATTGAAACCGCGGTAAACATCGGTGCTGTATTTGGTTTGGGGGCCGGAAAAGGGACAATCTTCGCCGCTTTTTCAATCCTTGCGGCAATCGGCATCTGCGTCTGGCTGTTTTGGTTTAAAGCTGCGGTCTCACTGTGGCTGACCACGGCGCTAGGTCTGGTTACCGGTGGGATCATCGGGAATCTGTACGATCGCCTGGGGCTGTGGTGGGTGGATGAACCTGGCTATTTCATAGAATGGCAAAGCGGCGTTCGTGATTGGATTCTGTTTCAGATCCCCGGAGTACCTTTTCTGGATCCATGGCCAAATTTCAATATCGCAGACAGTTTGCTGGTGATTGGTGCAGGCATGCTGCTTTACCAGTCTTTCTTCCCCGGTAATTTTGCTGATCCCGAAGAAAATGGGGTGGTCAGCAACGACAACTAGGGCGACGACAAGAATGGAGCGGAATCCAAGTCTTCAAAAATTGCAAACAAAGCATGAAAAGGCTCACCTGTCGACATCGCAGAAGCTCTCAAAGCGGCGTCGCGGTCAACAGACTCCGCTTTTTACAGCTGCATTGCTACTCTGATCGCGCCCCTTCGTTTCGAGTTTGCGGCGACCGAGCGATGAAATCAAACTCAATGGAATAATCTGATTTCGGCATTAAAATTTCGCACTTAGGCAAGGCAAAAACACTGAAACGCTGAAAACGCTGGTACGGTGAAAAACCAACGGCATTGGAAGCTCGGATGAACCAATCCCCTCGAAAGGGCTAATCATGAATAAAGCGACCGACAACAACGATGGTCCGCACTCGTGGGCAGATGAGCAGGAAGGCCGTTTGGTGGCCATGATCGAAGTCGCTCAGGCAGCCGGAAAGCTCACTCTGACCTATTTCGGCCAAGCTGATTTGGCCGTCGACGCGAAAGCAGATGCGTCGCCCGTAACAATTGCGGACCGCGAGGCAGAGCAATTGGTCCGACGGGAAATTGGGTCGCGGTTCCCAAATGACACAATTCAAGGGGAAGAATTCTCGGAGCAGTCGGGAACTTCGGCTTACCGCTGGGTAGTTGACCCGATCGATGGGACAAAGTCATTCGTCTGCGGTGTGCCTCTTTACTCGACACTTTTAGCATTGGAATTTGAGGGCAAGCCGATCGCCGGAGTGATTTTCATTCCAGCCATGGGTGAAATGGCTGCGGCGGCTACTGGAAAAGGCTGCTGGCACCGGCGAGCCAACAGCGAATCGTGGAATCGCTCGACTGTTTCGGACAAGTCCAAGCTAAGTGAAGCGGTATTCGTGACCAGCCAAGTTGACTCGTTTGACGCCCGAAATGCGGCAGAATGTTACAAAAGGCTTGAAAAGGAAGCGTGGCTGACCCGTAGTTGGGGAGATGGCTACGGCTACTTGATGGTAGCCACGGGAAGAGCCGATGTGATGGTCGACCCTGAATGCAATGCGTGGGATGTGGCCGCAATCCTGCCTGTGGTCACGGAGGCGGGGGGAACATTCACTGATTGGGACGGAAATAGGACAAGTCGTGGGGGAGATGGGGTGGGAACCAACGGGAAATTACACGGGTTGGTCCTGTCAGCGCTGCGATTGGGGCAATAAACCTGCAAATTACGACAAAAATAGGCGTGTGGACTCCATTTACAAAGCAAGGCCTCGAAGCGTAAACTGTCGCGTTGCCGGACCACACCACCCCAACACGGAGTGGATGTTCTTCTGTTCAGTGGTCCAACAGTGGCATCTGCCACTGACGCTTTTGGTCCCCCAGTCTTGTGTTGAATCTTCGTGTTTGAGTCCCTCTCTGATGGTCTGCAGTCGGCTTTCAAGAGCTTGTCCGGAAAAGGCAAGCTGACCGAGAGCAATATGCGTGAGGGGCTTGAGATTGTCCAAAAGGCAATGCTCGAAGCTGACGTCAGCTACCAGGTCGTCCAGGACTTCATGGCGCAAGTCTCGGAGAGAGCATTGGGCAAGCGGGTGCTGTTGAGTCTGCGACCCAACGAAGAATTGATCAACATAGTTCACAGTGAACTGGTATCGATCCTTGGCCCTGTTGATCCTTCTTTGCATTTGAAGAAAGAAGGCCCGACGATCATCATGCTTTGCGGTTTGCAGGGTAGTGGTAAGACAACAACTTGCGGCAAACTCGCCCAGCTGCTGAAAGAGGAGAACATCAAGCCTCTGTTAGTCGCCGCTGACCTTCAACGTCCTGCTGCGATCGATCAACTGCACGTGATCGGTGACCAACTAGGGGTCCCTGTATACAGCGACAAGGAGAACCAGAACCCAGTCAAAGTTTGCCAAGCGGGCGTGGCGAAGGCAAAAGCTGAAGACGCGCGGGTGGTAATCCTCGATACAGCCGGACGATTGGCCATCGACGAAGAGTTGATGGCGGAACTGCAACGCATCGACAAACGCGTCAGTCCTGACCAGGTGTATTTGGTTGTTGACGGCATGACTGGTCAGGATGCCGTCAATAGCGCTGGTGCTTTCAACGAGGCATTGGAGCTGGATGGCGTTGTCATGACCAAGCTTGACGGCGATGCACGTGGTGGTGCCTTGCTGTCTGTGAAGCACGTCACTGGTGTCCCGATCAAATTCATCGGTACCGGCGAGCACTTTGATGCGCTTGAACCATTCCGCCCCGAGGGAATGGCTGGTCGCATTCTGGATATGGGTGACATCGTTGCTGCGGCACGCGAAGCTCACCGAATCGTCGATGAGAAAGAACGGGAAGAGCTGGAAGCCAAAATGGCTTCTGGTGATTTCACGCTCGATGATTTCAAGACGATGATGGAGAAGGTAGCCAAGCCGGGGCTGATGGGAAAAATGATGGGCCTGATGCCGGGCATGGGCCAATTCAAGGATGTTTTGGAGAGCGACGAGGCTGCGGGCGGGATTCGACAAACCATCGGTGCTATCAACAGCATGACGATGGAAGAACGCAAGAACCCGAGACTCATTGACGCACAGCGTCGAACGCGTATTGCCAATGGCGCAGGAGTCCAGACACCCGTTGTCACGCAACTCATCAAACAGTTCGACGTGATGAAACCTCTCATGCAGGGAATGGCTGGCAAAGGTGCCGGTGACCGCATGAAGATGATGCAACAACTGCAAGCCAGTGGGGCGATGAATGACCCCAGTATGCAGGGAATGAAGGTCAAGAAGGGAACAGGCAAACGCTTGACCGCCAGCGAAAGAGCCAAACAGAAAAAACAACGCGAGAAAATGAAACGCAAGATGAAACGAAAACGTTAGTCGCGTTTCCAACAAACCAAATTGCCGGGCGTACCGGCATCGACCCGGCATTGGGCATCAGGCACTTGGTCTTGAAACCAATCCCAGGAAGTCAGACTGGAAGTTGATTACCAACCCCTTCGGAGTGAAAGCCGTATGGCAGTTCGAATTAGAATGAAAAAGATGGGCCGGACCCATCGCCCTTTTTTCCGAGTTTGTGCAATGGACCAGCGCAGCCCGCGCGATGGTCGTGTGATCGAAGAACTTGGAACATACGATCCCATGTGTCCTGAGACAGACGCCCGTGTGACATTGAAAGCGGAAAGAATCGATTATTGGCTCAGTGTTGGTGCTCAACCCAGTGACAAGGTGGCAACGCTGATCAAGAAATACGGGACCAATGGCAGCCATCTGGAAGCCCAGAAGGAAGCCATGGATCGCCTGAGCAAGCGAAAAGAATACACGCCTGCTCCAGCGCCCGCGAAACCAGCCAAAAAGCAGGAAGAAGAACCCAAAGCCGAAGCAGCACCTGAGGGGGAAGAGGCAGCAGCCGAACCCGCCGCAGAGGAAGCTTCGGCTGAGGAAACCGCCAGCGAGTGAGAGATGAACGCCTGGTGTGGCGGGATAAGTGGGCTGGCACAACCGATGTTCAACGGGAACATCATTGTCACAGACTCCGTTGTGTTACTTCACTGATCCAAGCTAATTACCATGCGTTTTGACATCATCACGCTGTTTCCTTCGATCTTCGATGGATACCTGACCCAGGGGCTTCTGGCAAAGGCAATTCAGCGAGATCTGGTCCAAATCGAGCAGCACAACCTGCGAGACTGGGCTCCCGAAACTCCGCACCGACCTGTCGACGACAAGCCGTTTGGTGGAGGCCCGGGAATGCTGATACAAGTAGAACCCACGGTCAACTGCGTCGAAGCAGTAGAAGCCATGGATTCAAGACCGGCCAGGCGAGTGTTACTGACCCCTCAGGGGAAAACACTCAACCAGCCAATGGCAGAAAACTTTGCGACCCATGAACGAGTAATCGTGCTGTGCGGCCGTTATGAGGGATTTGACCAGCGGGTTGTCGATATTTTGCAACCCGAGGAGATCAGCATTGGTGATTTCGTCTTGAACGGAGGCGAAGTTGCAGCGATGGTATTGATCGACGCGGTCGTCAGGCTTTTGCCTGGTGTCCTCGGAGATGAACAGAGTAACATTGATGATTCGTTTAGCCGGGGCAACCGGATACTCGAATTTCCACAATACACAAGACCGAGAGAGTTTCGAGGCCATGCCGTGCCTGACGTCCTGCTGGGCGGAGATCACGGAGCAATCGCAAAATGGAGAGCAGAGCAAAGCCAACTGCGTACTCTGGAACGAAGGAGTGATTTGCTAGCCAATGAAGACGAAACCCTCGAGATACAAGATCCAACCAATACATCGAACCCTAAGAGTGAGTAACTGATATGTCCCAAGCCATCATGGATTTGGTCGAAAAGACCTCTCTGAAAGAGAACCCACCCGAATTCGAGATCGGTGACACCGTTGACGTGCACCTGAAAATTCTGGAAGGGAACAAGGAACGCGTTCAAGTTTTCACCGGTGTCGTGATTGCCCGCAGTGGCAGCGGCAGCCGGGAAATGTTTGCTGTTCGCCGAATCGTTGCAGGTGAAGGTGTCGAACGCAAGTTTCCTGTTCACAGCCCACGCATCGAAAAAATCGAAGTCAAGCGGAGCGGCGTCGTCCGCCGAGCCAAGCTTTACTTCCTTCGTGACCGCGTTGGTAAAGCCGTGCGTTTGAAAGAACGCCGACGCAACTAGGCGTAAGCTGACTGAAAAAGCCGGCGACCCGATTAGGATTCCCCATCCGGGCTAGCAGGTAAAAGCCGAATTCGCCAAAAGGAACGACCCACCCAGCGGCGAGATGCATAGAATGCGTCTCGCCGTTTTTTTGTTGCCTTTGCCGATTTTGGGGAAGTGCATGTGGACGCAGGCCGTTTTTCGCTGCCGAGAGTTGTATCTGGGCTTTCGCTATGGTCGCATCGATCCCGCGGCGACAGTCGGGAAGCGTGGCGAACAGGCTGCCGCACGGCTGTTGAGGCAGCAAGGCCTCGTCATTGTCGCTGAAAACGAAGCAGACCGAGGCGGGGAAATTGACCTGATTGCTGTCGATCGCGGGACCCGCACCGTAGTGTTCATTGAGGTCAAAACACACAGCACGAGCAAACCGGGACATCCAGCCGAACGCGTTGATCGGAGTAAACAGGTTCAGCTCACACGTGCTGCAATGAGGTATCTACGACGCAAGCAGCTTCTCGGCGTAGCAGCCCGCTTTGATGTTGTTGCAGTCTGGTGGCCTCGAGGCGATCCTACCCCGGAAAGAATTGAGCACTACGAATCGGCGTTTGACGCTATTGGCACGCACCAATTTTTTTCCTGACTTTCCACCACAGCGCATCAGCCCGACCTGACGCCCCTCAACTAGCCGTTCACAAACTCTGCTAGCCGTTCTCAATCGCTGGATCCTGAATTCCGTTGGTTGCGAACCCTCTCGCTCTCAACAAGCAGGCATCACAATGCTGGCAGGGGCGGCCAGCTTCACCGGGGTCATAACAGGAAAGAGTTAAGCCGTAATCAACACCCAGCTCCATTCCTCGGGCAATGATTTGAGCTTTTGTAAGATCAATCAGTGGTGTGTGAATCTTCAGCTTCTGAGATTCTTCAACTCCGGCTTTGGTTGCCAAATTTGCCATCTGCTCAAATGCTTGAATAAACTCTGGACGGCAATCTGGATAGCCACTGTAATCGAGTGAGTTCACACCAATGAAAATATCTTTGGCATCAACCGTTTCTGCAAACGCCAACGACAGTGACAGGAATACCGTATTTCTAGCTGGCACATAAGTAACAGGAATGGCTGTACCGATCGCATCTACCGTTTCTGACTTAGGCACATCAATCGCAGCATCGGTGAGCGCGGAACCTCCAAATTGTGCTAAATCGATATCCACAACACGGTGTGAAGCTGCACCGAATTTTTCTGAAAGAAGCCGAGCCCGCTGCAGTTCGTACTGATGGCGTTGACCATAGCGAAACGCAACCGTATGCGTTTCGAAGCCTTCATTTCGAGCAATTGCCAAACAGGTCGCGCTATCCAAACCGCCTGACAACAGGATAACGGCACGTTTGAGTGATGACATACGATTCCTCTTTCTCTAGTCTCTTTTCTTCCAGAGTTTGCGACCAATGGAAGGGTTGTAGTTAGTCCAATTGCCGTCCGCGGCAACATCAGCCTCAATCACACTGGTATACGACGCCAGTTTCGCATCAAGATTATCAAGGTGATGTAATGCCACCGCCTCTAATGTGACAGGCAGCTTGGGACTTCCAAACTCGATTTGACCATGGTGGCTGACAATCAAATGCTCCAACTGAAGTCGCAAATCCTTCGGAAATGCCTCCCCCGTCGATTCAAGAGATGCAATCATCTCTCCCAGCATCTGCACACCAATTACAATATGGCCAACCATTTGCCCGCGGTCGGTGTAAGAAACTTCGCCTCCTGCAGAGAGTTCCTCGGTCTTCCCCAAATCGTGCAGAAAAGCACCGAACATGAGGAGTTCGACATCCAACTGCGGATACCTGGGACCGATCAGACACGCCAGTTCCATCAAATCCAAACTGTGCTGCAGCAGTCCACCCGGGTACGCATGGTGATTTGAAACAGCGGCTGCTGCCACGGTCAACTTCGCCATGAAGTCATCATCATTCAGATAGGCCTGACCCAATCGCCGCAAATGAACATTTTTCATTTCCCCCATGATTTCGGCGAGACGGGCTCTCAACTTTTCTGAATTCTCAGCGTCAAAACGTTCAAATTCTGCAATATCAACGTCCGAAGGATCTAAACGTTGAATATGGGTCACAATCACCTGTAAGTTGCCATTGTGAACCTGCGTTCGGCCGCGACAAAGAACATAATCGCCCCGTTCGAAGGAATCGAAGATGCGTTCATCTGCATTCCACAACATACCTGCGATAACCCCTGTTCGATCCGATAAACGTAGTAAAATGTATTTACCACCCTGACGGTTCACTCGCAGTTGTTTATCGGCAGCCTGAAAAGATTGTTCCAGCTGTTGTCCGTCCGACAGGTCCAGAATGTTGGTACGATTCACGTATAGCAACTCAAACGGGGCAGGGCAGGGTAATGAATTACGCAAAACATCTCACACAAGGATGATCGCGACAGCGATGGCTTGGCAAGCCCCGTCAATCCGTTTTGGTTGCGTTACCCGGATTCGAATGCTAATCGGAATACCTGAGGCCAAACACAATAGTCAACTCTAGCCAAACTAGACCGACGAGAGCTTTCTGCAGCCCATCATGAACGCCCAGAACCCAAAATACGACCTTCTGGAACCACCTCAACGAGATGGTGAGGTTGGACGTCTGGGGCCGTACAGGGTGCTAGCGCTGATCGGTAAGGGTGGCATGGGACAGGTTTTTCGGGCTGAGGACATGCGTTTGAAGCGAATTGTCGCTTTAAAACTGATGAAGCCCAAGCTGGCAGCCACCCCTGCCAGCCGGAAACGTTTCATCGAAGAAGCGAGGTCCATGGCTGCGGTGCAGCATGACAATGTCGCCACTATCTTCGAGGTTGGTGTCGAAGGCGGTGTCCCATTCATGGCGATGGAATTGCTGCAAGGTGAATCGCTAAAAGATGCATTTCGTGCAGGTCGGAAATTCGAGACCAGGGACATCCTACGACTTGGCAAAGAGGTTGCCTCGGGGTTGGCCGCGGCACACGAATCAGGGCTGATTCATCGTGACATCAAGCCGGCAAATATCTGGATCCAACAGCCCTCTGGTCGAGCGAAAATTCTCGATTTTGGCCTCGCTATCGCCGGTAACAGCTTCGACCCCTTCGTCTCACGTGGAACTCTGGTCGGAAGCCCCGGATTCCTTTCGCCTGAGCAAGCGAGAAACGAAGCGCTCGACGACCGCACCGATCTATACAGCCTCGGTGCAGTGCTCTTCATGATGTGCAGCGGGGGACTGCCACTAACGTCAGGATCGATTTCCGGACAACTGATCGCCATCATCTGTTACACACCCGCGTCACTCACTGACCTGAAACCCGAAACACCTGTCGAGCTTTCAGAACTGATCGATCAATTGCTGCTCAAAGAGCCCAAGGATCGACCAACAAACGCAGGTGAAGTCGTCAACCGGCTCAACAGCATTACAGCGGAGAGCAGGAACAAACGCACGATTAATATCGTGATGAATTCTGACAGTCAGCCAACAACTGAATCCCGTTTATCAGGCGTTAATCAAGATCTGGTTTCAAAAGGAAGCGGTAGTAGAACCAGAATCTTGTTCGCCATTTTTTTATTGGTCTGCGTTGGTGGTGTGATTTATGGATACACAAATTTCAAAGGGCTCGGAAATGGATCTGAGGCTGACATCCAGACTCCCAAGACGCCTCCGCCAAAGCGAGTCACAGCAGCATCATTGCGTCCATTGACTCTGATCAACGGAGGCGCTGGCAGCCGCAAGGTAATGAGTGGTCAAGCAGCACGCTACAAGCTGCGGCTCGCCAACGAGTCTACCACGGCTGCGGATGACCCTCGCGTCAAAAATTCAACTGCGAAGGTAGCAGCCCAGCTGGTAACCCTGCTAAAGCAAACCGATGTTGCTCGTGTCGAACGACCAGCTTTTCCCATGAAGATATCACCAACGCAAATCCCTCGAAGAGGTAGCTCACGGGAATTCGAGGTGCAATTTCTCACTACTTATTTGATCCCTGGTGAGTACGAAGTCGAATTTCAACTGCAGACTCCGGATGGCGCGGTGATTGCCACCATCACCGAGAGTCTAAAGATCCAGGAAGATCTTTCC